>RFGD01000510.1 GCA_003696705.1 Alphaproteobacteria bacterium
TAGAAGAGTCGAGGAGGATGTTGCCACCACTCCCCTCTCGTCCGAAACCGTGCGTAAAAGTTTCCTCGTACACGGCTACTCAAAGGTGTTGCTATTTGTCTTTTGCAGGCTTCTATCTGCCTTGATTAATTTGATATCTTCCGCAGTTTTTTCGTCGTGGCAGTGAGCGTGAAGCAATTGGTAATTTGTATATACATTCTTGCCATTAAGCTTTTTAGCTATGATATGGTCTGATTCTTGTATATCTCCATCGCGGATGTATAACCCGCAATAAGTGCATTTCCCTTTCTGTTTTTTCAGCAAACTTGCTTTTAGACTATTCATTTCTGGGTGTCTACCCATCCTGGTTGCCCAATAGCTTAAATTGCCGTCATAGGGGCTTGCATTACCTTTTACTTTGACATATTTAGTACTACAGGATGTGTCGGTATGACTTATTAGATATAAGCTGTTTTCCCTTACTGAGAATCGTTTAACTTTTTTGTCTATACCGTTTTTTTTGATTGTTACCTGATTCCAGTACTTTTCATATGCTCTTTTCCAATCCGCCTTACATCTTCTTCTGCTCCAATTTCTTAATTTACAGTACAAGTCGTTGTCCTGGTTTGAGTGTCCGCCTACTGTGCTAATATCAGAAATTTTGTAATAGTTCATCCATCCCCTAATGATAGGGTTTAGTTTTCCTATTAATTTGGCTTGATTTCTAGAATTGCTTTCCTTTATCGTAACCCTTAACTTTTCCTGATGTTTTTTGTAGGCTTCTTTTGTTGGAGTGATGAGAGTTCTAATACCTGGTCTTTTACCTGTACTTAATCTTATACTTGAATGATATCCGACTTTGTATGTCCGAATGTGAAACCCAAGAAAGTTAAATCCAGCTTTTCCGTCTTCGCTTTCTTCTGGTAGAAGGGTGTGGGCGATTCTGGTTTTGGAGGGTTTTAGCTCTAAACCTATTTTTGATAACCATTCTTCTATGACTTTTTTGCCATCTAGAATTACTTTTTTGTCCCTATGCATTAGAACAAAATCGTCGGCGTACCTCACAAAGAAGTTGAGTGATTGTACTTTCATTTGCCAACCTTCTTGACGACGACCATCGGGTCTTCTCATGTCAATAGTTTTGGCAAATTCGTTCAGATGATTTTCTAATCCATGTAAGGCTATATTTGCGAGTAAAGGCGCACATACGCCACCTTGGGGCGTTCCTTCCTCTGTTTCTAGAAATGTATTGTTGTCTATTACACCAGATTTTAACCAGGCTTTGAATTGTTGTCTGACCTTTCGGCTATATCCAAGTTTGTTGAGTAGAGCCTTATGGTCAATTCTGTCAAAGCATTTTGAGATGTCGGCATCAAGTACATACTTGGGCTTTTTCTCAATTGATAATCTGATTTGTTGAATGGCATCTTGGCAGGCTCGTCCTGGTCGAAAACCGTAGGAATTTGGCTCGAAAACCGCCTCCCATTCAGGCTCTATGGCGTTTTTTATAACGCCTTGTAAGGCTCTCTCGTGCATCGTGGGAATCCCAAGAGGTCTTTTCTCATCCTTCCCAGGTTTAGGTATCCATACTCGTCGAGTAGCTTTACTTTTCCCTTTTATTTTGAGATATTTTGCTAGTTTGATTCGGGCAGTGGGCGTTAGGGATTCGACCCCATCTACCCCTGCTGTCTTCTTCCCGCGATTATCTTGGGTCACTCTGCGAACTGCTAGAAGCCTATTGTACCAAGACCTCATCAATGTTCTCTGAAATTGACGGACTTTCTTTTTGTTGCCTTGACGTGAAGCTTTGAAAATTTGTTTTTGCAGCTTGAAGACCTATCGCTCGACTTTACGCCAATCGATATCCTCCCATACCTCTGTATTCGATTTTGAATCAGAATTAGTCATTTAAACTGTTTACTTACAACTTTTCTTTCAACACTTTTGCGAGATACGTCTGCATATCCTGGGCATTACCCCATCTCTTTTTAAGCATTACTCGTGTCTTCGAGTTAGGCATTTGCTTCTTATCCCATCTTTCCCTCTTATTGCCTAGTTTTCTAGAGTTTTCATCTTGACTGACTACCTGGATTTACAGGAGCGTTAAGAGGGTTACTTCGTTCCGAGTTTCCGTTTTGAGTTCTTTAGGAGATACTTATCCGCCTATGTGCCAGGAAATGCGATACAACTTTGTGGAAGAAGTGTATTCCTTTGTTGGCTTCTCGATATTTCGGGTAACAGGGTGTGGTCTTTTACACCACTAGCTTATATCCCCCGCTCGGGTCTAAAGACGGTTACAGTATTTTGTTTGTTCTCTCCCACGATGTCCCGTTCCTTGATATGCTCTCAGTCTAGGGTCGATTATAGAACTCTTGCTACGAGTTGACGTTTTCAGCAATTACCGTCAGTCCATGTTGCCATGTACCCTCGCTTTACTCCCGCTTCAACCTCTGATTTGTCAGTTTCAGATGTTGGGGAAACTTCACACCTCCGTTACCAGAGGGGACGCTGTACGCTTTTCATCCCCGCATTAGGGCGGTGGGACTTGCACCCACATCGGATTCTCAGTTATCAATCAATGAATCAGGTTTTGATTCATTACTGATTGCCATCAGTCCCCCTACGTTTGTAGGTTTATGATGAACGAATCGCACTCCA
>RFGD01000111.1 GCA_003696705.1 Alphaproteobacteria bacterium
GTCGATTCGGTCATCCAAATCCTGTGAGCACATGATCGGAATCCGGAAAGCCAAAAGGCTGGTCAAGCCGACGACGAACAAGACCCTGGTCGAACGCGACCAGGCCGAGATAAAGGACATCCTCGATGCCATTTTCCTGGGCGGCCGGCTGGCCCCCGAGTTCACCCGCGAGCTGGCACCGCAGTTGAAGCGCAAAACGGACATGGCCACCCTTCGAGCCATCTGGTCGTTCGTGCGCAACAACATCCGCTACCGGCGCGACGAGGGCAACGTGGAGGTGGTCAAAAGCCCGGGCAAGCTGCTCTACGACGGCTATGGTGACTGCAAGAGCTTCACCATCATCATCGGCAGCCTGCTCGACAACCTGGGCTACCGCTGGAAATACCGCGTGGCATTCTACGACCCCGAAACGCCCGAACAGGGCCACATCTACCCGGTGGTGGTGATGCCCGACGGTTCGGAGGTGATCCTGGATGCCGTACACGACACATTCAACGAAGAGGTGCCCTACTGGAGGGCATACGACTATGACAAACACGGAAACAAAATGGCCAGCCTGTCGGGCATTCCCGGCCAGGGCAATTGGCTGCTGTGGGCTTTGCTGGCAATAATTCTGCTCAAATGACCAAAGTCAAGTACATACACGGACTGCCTGCCGACGAGGTGCGCGATCGGGCTGCGAACATCAAGCGCAAGGCCTTCCTCGACCCCTTCCGCATGACGGAAGGCGAGTTGCAGGTGGCCCTGCTCATGGAGCAGGCCCGCATCCTGGCGCAGTTCTACCCCGACAACCCCGACTACCAGGCGGCCGTGGACGTACTCGAAAATGCCCTGCGCAAGGGCCTGCACGTGGCCCCCGGCAATGGGCTGCCCGTACGGCCGCCGGAAAGCATCCGGCCACTGGTGCCCACCATCCGCAAGGCGGCCAAGAAGCGCAATCCGGCCAGCCGCCGCTTTGGCATGAAGCGAAATCCATCGAAGGGCATCGGCGAAATTCCGCTGCTCGACTGTAACATCCAGCCGCCATTCGATCCGCAAGACCTGGAAGACCCCTACGGCAACCCCAGGCCTATGAGCTGGCAGGAGCGACAGCTCTACGAAGCATGGCAGGACGAAGTGGACAAGTGCAAGAAGGAAAACACCTGGCGCAAACTGCTCAACGAGCACTGGGAAAAGGTGGCCCACCATCCGCTGTACACTTTCCTGGACGATCCCAACGAGGCAACCAATGTGGCCGCCACCAAAAAGGTGCTGCACGACCTGGCCCTGGGCAATGCCGAACGGGTGACGGGCATCAAGTACAACCTGCTGAAGAACTGGCAGCGGGTGGGCGTGATGCGCCAGAATGCCGTGCAGGGTGGTATCGAGCCACTGACGCCAGAGCAGACCATCGAGGCGCTGCGCCAGGGTGCCCAGCAGGGCATCGGCATCGTCCCGGCCGTGCTGACGGCCATTGCCCAGATCATTGCAGCGGCTGCCGCCGCCGCGGCCACTTTCCTGACCGTACTCAAGCAGGAGCAGCCCGATGATGCCGTGATTTTCTCGAACCAGCTTCAGGGCTGGGGCACGGAAGGGTACGGCCCCCAAACCAACGACTGGCAGGCAAATGCGAACGTAACGACACAGCAGCAAGACTGGATGCCGCTTGCACTCGGTGCCGCGGCCCTGCTGCTCATTCAATAACTCCAAAAAAC
>RFGD01000511.1 GCA_003696705.1 Alphaproteobacteria bacterium
GTAGTACCCGTAGCGCCCTCCGTTGCCCTGCGACACGCTACCGGTGAGAAGCTTGCCGCAGGCGGCGCAGAGCAGGTGCCCGCGTAGCACCAGCTCGGGGCGCAGCCGGACGTGCCGGTAGGTTGTGCCGGTACCGGAGCGCCGGGCTCTGAGTCGCTGCTGCACCTGCCGGAACAGCGCCTCGCTCACCAGCGCCTCATGCACCCCGTCCACCAGCTCCTCCGGCTCGTCGCGCCAGGCCGGTACGACGATCTTGCCCATGTAGACGGGGTTGCGCAGTAACAGCCTGAACTGGTTCTTCGAACACCGGAACCCCTCCCGGCTCAGGCGGCGGCGGATCTCCTCGAGCGACACGTCCAGGCGGGCGACGGCCTCGAAGGCGCGGCGGATGAACGGCGCGTCTTCGTTCGGTACGATCAGCATGCGGTCATGCTCGTCGCGGACCCGCCGGTAGCCTTTCGGGGGCTTCGCGCACCAGCGGCCTTCCTGCATGGCGCGGCGCATCCCTGCCTTCGTGGCCAGGCTGCGGCGGCGGTTCTCGATCTCGGGTGCGGTGACGTAGATCGCCAGCATCATGCGCTGCTCGGGCACGCGCCAGTCGATGGGCTGCTCGATGGCCTGTACCTCGACGCCCAGCTCCTCCAGCGTGCGGATCATGCCGAGGGCGCCGGTGTCGTCGCGGCTGAACCGATCCCACTTGACGACGAGCAGCAGGTCGACGCGGCCCCGGTGAGCGCGGAGGAAGGCGAGGAGCTGCCGGAAGGCGGGGCGGTCGAACGTACGGGCGCTGTGGTCGTCCTGGAAGTGGGCGACGGCCTCGATGCCGGCGCGGGTGCAGTACGTCCGCAGGCGGGCCTCCTGGTCGCGGAGGCTGAAGCCGCGGTCGGCCTGCTCGTCGGTGGAGACGCGCGTGTAGAGGACGGCGCGGCGCGGCGCTCGATCAGGGTCCGGGGTTGCGTACATGGGCTTTCCTTCCGTTGGGTCGATAGACCGTACCGTCCTCGCTCACCATGGGCGTCTGGAGCGCGGCAGCCGCCACCCGGTAGAGCACCTCACGCACGAGGGCGGCTTCGCGAAGGCTGTACTTCTCGAAGCCCGCGTGGCGGTTCAGGACGGATCGGGCCCGTTCGTCGGTCATGGGTTTCCGGGAGGAAGGGTTACGGGTTGCAAGGAGGAGGGTTTTCTCCGGAAGAAGATCCCGCGGTCCGTCCGCACCGGCTCGAAGTAGCGGTCGAAGGGCCGGATGGGGTCGCCGCCGGTCAGGTGGACGTACGCTTCGCGGGCCTCGTCGTACGTCAGCAGGCGCTCCGGGTGGTGCTTCGGTGCGTGTACCGCGTAGCCCTCGCGGAGGGCCGCCACCAGCCAGCCGGGGGTATGGCCCGCACCGTCGGCGTTCTCCGCATCGAAGCGCCGGACGAGCGCCGCGATGCGCTCGGCGTCGTGGCGGCCGGCGAGCCGTCGGGCGACGGGTTCGTCCACCCCACGCGCCGTGAGCAGCCGAAAAGCAGTAGATCCCGCATCCTCTGAAAGAGCAGCAGGCAGCAGATCCTGCAGGGGCGTCGCGGCCCCGTCACCCGCTGAAGCGACAGGCGGCGCGGTTTGCTGCTGCTCATTCATTCGTACTTCTTTCCTGCTTTCGTCTGCTTCCTTACTTCGTAGGGTGCGGTTGCCCGACGTTCGGGTTTTCGCGACGTCGGCGTGTTCCGTCGTTCGGGTTTTCTCGACGTCGGGCAAACCGGTACGTCGGTGCGGGTTCAGATCGGGCACCTCGTAGAGGACCCAGCGCTTGCCCCGGATGGCGCCGGCGCCGGCCCGGGTCGTCTCCAGCGAGGCCAGGCCCACGGCTTCGAGTTCTTTGAAGGCCGAGCGCAGGGCCGTCAGCCCGTCGCGCTCCGACTGCGCGGCCAGGTGCTTCAGGTTGATCGTCCAGTCGTCGGGATAGGTCATGCAGTGGGCCCACACGCCCCGGGCCTTGAACGAGAGGGTCGTCAGGCGGAGGGCGTGGCGGTCGAGCACCACGAAGGGCTGATCCCGGCGGCGTTTGATGCGGACGATCATGCGGGCACGACCTCCCCCGCCTCGACGCGGTCGAGCAGGGCCTCGATGCGGGGCAGGATGTCGGTGCGGCGGCGGGGCAGGCGGTCGCGGCCGCCGAGGACCTGGCTCACGGTCGGCTGCGTGGCCTCGATCTGCGCGGCGATCCAGGCCTGCGTCAGCCGCAGCGCCCGGACGCGCGCCTGCGCCGCGGCCTGCCGCGCCCGGTAGCTCGCGGCGTCCATCAGCACGCCGCCGACCCAGAACCGCCGCTCGGCGTCGGCCCGTCGCGTCTCGGGGGTGGAAGGCATGGGCGGTTATGGCTATCTTATCGGCTATTGCTTTCCTTGTCAAATATAAATAACTTCAGTATAGCTATCAATA
>RFGD01000014.1 GCA_003696705.1 Alphaproteobacteria bacterium
CTTGCTCTCGAGCGCCTCGAGGCCGCCCTGCGGCATCGAGAAGGGGTTGTGGCTGAAGTCGATCTCGCCGGTATCGGGGTCGGCCTCGAACATGGGAAAATCGACGATCCATGCGAAGGCGAAACGGTCCTTGTCGGTCAGGCCAAGCTCTTCCCCGATGACGTTGCGCGCCTTTGCGGCGACGGCCTCGAAGGTCTTGGGCCGCCCCCCCAGGAAGAACGCGGCGTCGCCCGCGCCAAGACCCAGTTGACGGCGGATCGCCTCGGTCCGCTCGGGGCCGATGTTCTTGGCGATCGGGCCGGCGCCCTCGGGGCCGCTTTCACCCTCGCGCCAGAAGATGTAGCCCATGCCGGGCAGCCCTTCCTTCTGGGCAAAGGCGTTCATGCGGTCGCAGAAGGCGCGGCTGCCGCCGCCCTGCGCGGGGATGGCGCGCACCTCGGTGCCCTCCTGCTCGAGGAGACGTGCGAAGATGCCGAAGCCGGAACCGCGGAAATGCTCGGACACGTCCTGCATCTTGATGGGGTTGCGCAAATCGGGCTTGTCGCTGCCGTACCACAGCATCGCGTCCCGGTAGGCGATGCGCGGCCACACGGCATCGACCTTGCGCCCACCGCCGAATTCCTCGAACACGCCCTGAATGATCGGCTGCATGGTGTCGAAGATGTCGTCCTGGGTGACGAAGCTCATCTCGACATCAAGCTGGTAGAAATCCGTCGGCGATCGGTCGGCCCGAGGATCCTCGTCCCGGAAGCAGGGCGCGATCTGGAAGTAGCGGTCGAACCCCGAGACCATGATGATCTGCTTGAACTGCTGCGGCGCCTGCGGAAGCGCGTAGAACTTGCCCCGGTGCAGACGGCTTGGCACGAGGAAGTCGCGCGCGCCCTCGGGGCTCGAGGCCGTGATGATCGGCGTCTGGAACTCGTTGAAGCCGGCGTCCCACATGCGATTGCGCAGGCTGCGGATGACGTTCGCGCGGAGCATCATGTTGTGGTGCAGCGTCTCGCGCCGAAGGTCGAGGAAGCGGTAGGTCAACCGCGTCTCTTCGGGATACTCCGGTTCGCCGAAGACCGGCAGCGGCAGTTCCTCGGACGGGCCAAGGACCTCGAGCGCGCGGATGAACACCTCGATCTCGCCGGTCGGGATCTTGGGGTTCACAAGTTCGGGGTCGCGCTCCTTCACGACGCCATCGACGCGGATGCACCATTCGGCGCGCACCTTCTCGACGTCGGCGAAGGCCGGGCTGTCGGGGTCGGCAAGGACCTGCGTGATGCCGTAGTGATCGCGCAGGTCGATGAACAGGATGCCGCCATGGTCGCGGACGCGGTGGACCCAGCCGGCAAGGCGGACCTCTTGGCCGGCGTGCGACTTGTTCAGCTCGGCGCAGGTGTGCGTTCGATAAGCGTGCATTGTCATTCCCGATCCTCGATGGCGACCGCGCCCGATACATATGAGCCGATGCGCCTTGTCAAGGCGGGGGGTGGACAGGTCCCGGCGCGGGAACGCATATTTCCCGAAAGCGGGTCAAAAAACCGCGTTGCCGGACGGTAGCCGGCGGGGGAGGAAAGATGTGGGAAAGGCTTCTTGACCAGATGCTGCGCCGGCTCGTCCGAAAGGGGGGGCTGAAGGTCACCTATCCGTCGGGCGACGTGCGCCGGTACGGAGAGGACGATGAAAATCCGGTCGCCGTGCGGGTGGCCGACGCGGCCACGCTGCGCCGGATCGTCCTCAATGCCGAACTGGCGGTCGGCGAAGCCTACATGGACGAACGGCTGCTGATCGAGAACGACGACCTTTACGGGTTCCTCGGCCTCGTCATCTCGAACGCGGCCGAGGAGGACGCGAATGTCTGGTGGCGGCGGGTCGTCGGGGCGCTGCGCAACGCGAAGCGACGGCTGGACCAATGGAACCCCGTCGGCACGGCGCAGCGAAACGTTGCCCACCACTACGATCTTTCGGGCGAGCTCTACCGGCTGTTTCTCGACGCGGACCGGCAGTATTCCTGCGCCTATTTCACGCGCCCGGACATGACGCTCGACGAGGCGCAGGAAGCCAAGAAGCATCACATCGCGCGAAAGCTCTGCCTTGAACCGGGCATGCGCGTGCTCGACATCGGCTGCGGCTGGGGCGGCATGGGACTGACCCTGGCGCGCGACTATGGCTGCGAGGTCCTTGGCGTCACCCTGTCGACCGAGCAGCACCGCGTGGCCAATGCCCGCGCCGAGGCCGAGGGGCTTTCGGACCGCGCGCGTTTCGAACTCGTCGATTACCGCCGGGTGACGGGCACCTTCGACCGCGTCGTCTCGGTCGGCATGTTCGAACACGTCGGCGTCCCGCACTATCGCGAGTACTTCCGCCATGTGCACGACTTCCTGACGCCGGACGGGGTTGCGCTCATCCATACGATCGGGCGCACATCGCCGCCCGGCACGACCAATCCGTGGATCCGGAAATACATCTTTCCCGGTGGCTACATCCCGGCCATGTCCGAGGTCATGGAAGCCGTCGAGAAGGAACGCTTCTGGACCTGTGACGTCGAGGTCCTGCGCCTTCACTACGCCGAGACGCTGAAGCACTGGTACGACCGCTTCATGGCCAATATCGAGCGGGTGCGGGAAATCTACGATGACCGGTTCTGCCGCATGTGGCGGTGGTATCTGGTCGCCTCGGAGCTCACCTTCCGCTTCAACCACCAGGTCGTCTTCCAGTTCCAGCTTGCCCGTCGTCAGGAAGCCGTGCCGCTGATCCGCGACTATCTCTATCGCCCGCCAAGCGGTGAGCCGGCGCGGCCGAAGACGACCTCCGGCGCCCGATCCGCGCGCCGACAGAGCGCCGCCGCCGGATAAACCGAAGGCCTATCGGCCGCAATTTACCCTGCTTTAGGTCACAGGTTCGATTCTCGGGCCATGGCTCGTGCGCTAGTTCGACAGGGCGGCGCGACGGGCGCTGGCGTGAAGAACGACGGACGGTGGCCATGAAGGACACGGCGATAAGCGAAAGGGCAACGACGCGCGGGGAACCGGCCGGGCCTACGGTCGGGAGCGTGCGCAAGGTCCGCGTCTGGGACGCATTCGTGCGCCTCTTCCACTGGGGTGTCGTGGCCTGCGTCGCGGGGCTTGCGTGGACCGGCTATCTTTCGGGTTCGATTGCGCGTCACTTCGATCTGCACGTCTGGCTGGGCTCGGCGCTGTCGGTTCTGGTCGTCGGGCGGCTCGTCTGGGGACTTGTCGGGTCACGGTATGCGCGTTTCGCTGCCTTCCCGATCTCGGCCGCCGACGTCCGTCGGCATCTCGGCAACCTCTTGCGCGGACGCGCCGAACACACCATCGGCCACAACCCCCTTGGCTCACTGATGGTGCTCGCGCTTCTCGCGACGCTCGGGGGGCTTGTCCTGACCGGGCTGATGGCGCTTGGCGGCGTCTTCCGCATGGGACCTGCAAAGGGCTTCGCCACCGGCGCGGCGGGCGATATTGCGCTCGTGCTTCACTGGTGGCTTGGCCTGTTTCTTCTGGGCCTCGTCGCGTTGCACATCGGCGGTGTCGTGGTCGAACGCCTTCTGGGCGCGCACGATCTGGTCCGCGCAATGATCGTCGGCACCAAGCGCGTTGCCGCCCCCGCGGCCGCACCTTCGCGCGGGACACCCCCTGCGCGCCCGGCCTTCGCGGCGCTGGTCGTCCTGGCCATGATCGGCGGTGCGCTGGCCCCAACGGTCGCGGTTCGGCGCGACGCGCTTCCCGGCGCCCCCGTGCCGGTCGCGGGTTCGGCCTATGCCGACGCCTGCGGCGACTGCCACGAAGCCTATCACCCGAGCCTTCTGCCGGCCGAGAACTGGCACCGTCTCATGAGCGGGCTCGAGGACCACTTCGGCGAGGACGCCAGCCTCGACCCCACCACCACGGCAAGGGTGATGTCCTGGCTTGCAGCGCATGACGCCTGGGCCACCGAAACGAAGCCGGCCCGTCACCTCGGCCGCCGCGCAGGCCCTGACCAGCTTCGCATGACCGACACGGACTTCTGGAAGACGACCCATGCCGCCCTCGGCGACGAGATCTTCGCCCGGCCGCCGATCTACACGCGCGCCAATTGCAGCGCCTGCCACCGGGACGCGGCCAGCGGCTGGTTCAATCCCTCGGCCATCCGCATCCCCGAACCTCCTGCACCGAATTCCGCTGGCAACTGAACCCATCGACGCAGTTCACACGAAAGGAGCACCCCATGACGCGATCGACCCTCATCCTTGTCGGAGCCCTGGCCGCGCTTGCCAGCGCCGCCGTCGCCGCCGACCGGCGCGCCATCATCAGCGCCTATGGCGACCCGGCCGGCTTCTCGGCCGCGCGCGGGAAGGCCTTCTTCGAGGCCAGGCATACGGGCGGAAAGCCGGAGACGCCCTCGTGCACGACCTGCCACACCGCCAATCCGCGCGCCGAGGGCCGCACCCGCGCCGGCAAACCCATCGCCCCCATGGCCGTTTCGGCCAACCCCGAGCGGTTCACGGACCCGGCCAAGGTCGAGAAATGGTTCCGGCGCAACTGCAACTCGGTTCTGGGGCGCGAGTGCACGGCGAAGGAGAAGGGCGACGTCCTGACCTATCTGTCCAGCCTCTGAAGGCCCCCCTCTGAAGGCCACCCTCTGAAGGAAGGAAACGAAATGCACATCTTCAAGACGACAGTCGGCCTTGCCGGCGGTGCCCTGGCCGCCATCGCCATGAGTGTCCAGATGGTCGCGGCGGACGAAATCGGTCGCGTCCGCGCGGTCTCCGATCGCACCACGTTCGAGGAGTGTTCCGCATGCCACATGGCCTATCCGCCGGCGCTTCTTCCCGCCGCTTCGTGGGAGAGGATCATGGCGACGCTCTCGGACCACTTCGGCGAGGACGCGAGCCTTGATCCGAAGACCACGAAGCACATTCGCGATTATCTGGTCGCCAACGCGGGCCGGGTGCCGCGTGGGGTCGACCCGGCCTCGCCGCCGCTTCGGATCGACGAGATGCCCTGGTTCCGCCACGAGCACGGCTCGCGAACCTTCGCCCGTGCCAAGTCCGATCCGAACATCGGCTCGATCGCGAACTGCGCCGCCTGCCACCGTGGCGTCGACCGTGGGTATTTCGATGACTGACGCCGCCGCTCAGAAGGGACGGACGACGTTCCCCGAATAGAAGTAGACCCCGAGGCCGAAGGCAAAAAGGATGTCGCCCGCAACAGCGTGCAGGACGACGGCCTCGGGGAAATTCCGCCGCCGCTCGTAGGACCAGGCAAAGAGAAGCCCGCCCACGAAGGTGAAGGCAATCACGATCCCGCTCCAATACATGAGGTGGGCAAGCGCAAAGACAGCCGCGTTGAGCCAGATCGCCATGCGGCCGCCGGGAAGGATGGGGCCGTAGCGACGGAAGAACAGGACGCGGAACACAAGCTCTTGCGGCAGGGCCGAGACGATCGGATAGAACAGCGCGATCATCAGCATGAGCCAGGGCCGCGTGCGCAGGATCGCGAAAAGCCCGTCCGGCTGCCGCCAGGCCATCACGGCGACGCTGGCAACCGCCGTCAGGACGGCCACGGCCAGGACACGCCGTGCCGAGATGCGTCCGATGCCCGACAGAAGCGAAGACCACCGGAAACCGGGGGTGAACTGCAACAGCGCGATCCCGACCGCCGTGAAGGCAAAGAGAACCGGGAACATCCACCGCGGCGGCAGCGCCACGGCGACCACCGCCGGCGTCACGACGAACAGGAGGAGAAATTCCGCCCACAGCCGGAGCCTGTGCCGTCGTGTCATGCTGCCCCCGTCCCCGCCCAACCGGCGTTCTTGAATGCCGCCTCAGGATATAGTGCCCTGCCGCCGCGTCCATAACATAGGAAGGGGTTGCGCCGCTCGGCACACTGTCTATAAACACGTCGATTTTCGCACCCGAATCCGGACCTCGCCGGCGGGTGCCGACGCGCGGGAGCCGCCATGCCGAAGAGAACCGACATCTCCTCCATCATGATCATCGGCGCCGGCCCAATCGTCATCGGACAGGCCTGCGAGTTCGACTATTCCGGCGCCCAGGCGTGCAAGGCCCTGCGCGAGGAAGGGTATCGGGTCATCCTCGTCAACTCGAACCCGGCGACGATCATGACCGACCCCGGGCTTGCCGATGCGACCTATATCGAGCCCATCACGCCCGAGGTCGTTGCCCGCATCATCGAGAAGGAGCGGCCGGACGCGCTGTTGCCGACGATGGGGGGCCAGACCGGCCTCAACACCGCCCTTGCGGTGGCCGACATGGGCGTTCTCGACCGCTTCGGCGTCGAGCTCATCGGGGCCAACCGCGACGCCATCGAAATGGCCGAGGACCGGAAGCTGTTCCGCGAGGCGATGGAGCGGATCGGCCTCGAAAATCCGCGTGCCGCGATTGCCAACTCGATGGACGAGGCCATGGCCGCGCTCGAGACGGTCGGGCTTCCGGCCATCATCCGGCCGGCCTTCACGCTGGGCGGCACCGGCGGCGGCGTGGCCTACAACCGCGAGGATTTCGAGCACTACTGCAAGACGGGGCTCGACGCCTCTCCGGTCGGACAGATCCTTATCGACGAGAGCCTCCTCGGCTGGAAGGAATTCGAGATGGAGGTCGTGCGCGACAAGGCCGACAACGCCATCATCGTCTGCTCGATCGAGAACGTCGATCCCATGGGCGTGCACACGGGCGACTCGATCACGGTGGCCCCGGCGCTGACGCTGACCGACAAGGAATACCAGATGATGCGCTCGGGCTCGATTGCGGTCCTGCGCGAGATCGGGGTCGAGACGGGCGGCTCGAATGTCCAGTGGGCCGTCAATCCCGCCGACGGGCGCATGGTGGTGATCGAGATGAACCCCCGGGTCAGCCGCTCCTCGGCGCTTGCGTCGAAGGCGACGGGTTTTCCGATCGCCAAGATCGCGGCAAAGCTTGCCGTCGGCTATACGCTGGACGAGCTTGACAACGACATCACCCGTGTCACCCCGGCCAGCTTCGAGCCGACCATCGACTATGTCGTCACGAAGATCCCGCGGTTTGCGTTCGAGAAATTCCCCGGATCACAGCCGACGCTGACGACGGCAATGAAATCCGTCGGCGAGGCGATGGCCATCGGCCGGACGGTGCACGAAAGCCTTCAGAAGGCGCTGGCGAGCCTCGAGACCGGACTGACCGGCTTCGACGAGATCGAGATCGAGGGCGCCCCGGACCCTGCCGCGATCATCAAGGCGCTGTCCGTGCCGACGCCGGACCGGCTTCGGCTGATCGCGCAGGCGATGCGCCACGGCCTTGATGACGACGCCATCCGCGCCGCGACCGCCTTCGACCCCTGGTTCCTTGCGCGCATCCGCGAGATCGTCGAAGCCGAGGAAGAGATCCGCGAAAACGGCCTTCCGGACACGGCCGAAGGCATGCGGGCGCTCAAGATGATGGGCTTCACCGATGCCCGCCTTGCGGCGCTCACCGGTCTGGACGAGGCCGAGGTGCGCCGCGCGCGCCGGCGCCTCGGCGTCAACGCCGCCTTCAAGCGCATCGACACCTGCGCGGCGGAATTCGAGGCCCAGACGCCCTACATGTATTCGACCTACGAGGTGCCGGCTCTTGGCGAGGTCGAATGCGAAGCCCGCCCGAGCGAACGGCGCAAGGTCGTCATCCTTGGGGGCGGTCCGAACCGGATCGGCCAAGGCATCGAGTTCGACTATTGCTGCTGTCACGCCTGTTTCGCCCTGTCCGACGTCGGCTACGAAACGGTGATGATCAACTGCAACCCGGAAACCGTCTCGACCGACTATGACACGTCGGACCGGCTCTATTTCGAGCCGCTGACGCTCGAGCACGTGCTCGAGATCCTGCGCGTCGAGCAGGAACGCGGTTCGCTGCACGGCGTCATCGTGCAGTTCGGCGGCCAGACCCCGCTGAAACTTGCCAATGCGCTCGAAGCCGAGGGCATTCCGATCCTTGGAACCTCCCCCGACGCCATCGACCTTGCCGAGGACCGAGAGCGCTTCCAGAAGCTTCTCGAGCGCCTTCGTCTCAAGCAGCCGAAGAACGCGATCGCCTCGTCCCCGGCCGAAGCGATCGCCGCCGCGGCCGAGGTCGGCTATCCGCTGGTCATTCGCCCCTCTTACGTCCTGGGCGGCCGGGCAATGGAGATCATCCGCGACGACGCCCAGCTGAAGCGCTACATTTCGGAAGCGGTCGTCGTCTCGGGTTCGAGCCCGGTTCTTCTCGATTCCTATCTTTCCGGCGCGGTCGAAGTGGATGTCGATGCCATCTCGGACGGCAAGACCGTGCATGTCGCCGGCGTGATGCAGCACATCGAGGAGGCGGGCGTGCATTCCGGCGACTCGGCCTGCTCGCTGCCGCCCTACACGCTCGACCGAGAGATCGTCGCCGAGATCGAGCGCCAGACGGTCGAGCTTGCCCGCGCCCTCGAGGTCGTCGGCCTCATGAACGTGCAGTTCGCCATCAAGGACGGCGAGGTCTATCTTCTCGAAGTGAACCCGCGCGCCAGCCGCACCGTTCCCTTCGTCGCAAAGGCAACCGACAGCGCCATCGCCTCGATCGCGGCGCGCGTCATGGCAGGCGAACCCCTTTCCGCCTTCCCGAAACGCCCGCCCTACCCGGACGGCGCCGGCCCCGACGATCCGCTGCCGCTTGGCGACCCCATGACGCTTGCGGATCCGCGGACGCCATGGTTCTCGGTCAAGGAAGCCGTGCTGCCCTTCTCGCGCTTCCCGGGTGTTGACACGATCCTGGGACCCGAGATGCGTTCGACGGGCGAGGTGATGGGATGGGACCGCGATTTCCCGCGCGCGTTCCTGAAGGCCCAGCTTGGCGCCGGGGTGCGCCTGCCCGACAGCGGCCGGGTCTTCCTTTCCATCAAGGACGCCGACAAGAACGCGCTTCTTGTCGAGACGGCGCGCCTTCTGATCGAACTCGGCTTCGAGATCGTCGCGACCCGGGGCACGGCCGAATTCCTCGCATCCCGGGATATTCCGGCCGCCGTCGTCAACAAGGTCTACGAAGGCCGGCCGAACGTCGTCGATCTTCTGAAGAACGGCGACATCGCGCTTGTCATGAACACGACCGAAGGCGCGCAGGCCGTCGAGGACAGCCGCGATATCCGCGCCGTCGCGCTGAGCGACCATATTCCCTACTACACGACGCTTGCCGGGGCGCACGCCGCCACCCTTGCGATCAAGGCAGCGCGCGAAGGGGATCTTGCGGTCCGGCCGCTTCAGGGCTGAAGGCCTCTTGAAAGCTCCAATACATATCTATATTTGTATGTGTGTGAGTAATTCGGAGGTCCCCATGACCCTTGAACGCGCTGTCCTGGCCTTTGCCGGCTTCATGGTGCTCTTGTCCGTGGCGCTTACCTGGCTTGTCTCTCCGTGGTTTGCGCTGCTGACGGTGTTCGTCGGCGCCAACATGATCCAGTCGGCATTCACCGGGTTCTGCCCGGCCGCAAAGGTGCTTGCGGCCATGGGTTTCCGGTCGTGCACCGCAAAGGCGGCCTGACCGCCTGATGTTCTCCTCCCTCCCCGGTAGCGGGGCGTCGCATCGGGTTGCGGCGCCCCGCTTTTCCGTTCAGCCCTGTGCTCGACCGTCGAGGCGTGCCGAAACGACGATGCGGGGTTGACCCCGCCGCACGGAGGGTCGACACCTTTACCCGGACCGGCGCGTGCGGGCCGGGTGGCGCGGCTGCCGGGCCGCCCCCGCCGTCTCGATCAGAGGAGAATTCCGATGCTCAAGCTGAACGATCCCGCACTTCTTCGCGAAGCGGCGCTTGTGGGCGGTGAATGGATCGCCGCAGACCCCGCGGCGGCCATCGAAGTCCGGAACCCGGCGACCGGCGAGCCGATCGGCAGGGTGCCCCGCCTTGGCGCGGCCGAGACGCGACGCGCCATCGAGGCCGCCGAAAGGGCGCGCCATGCCTGGGCGGCGCGCACGGCGAAGGAACGCGCTGCCGTCCTCCGGCGCTGGTTCGAACTGATGATGGAAAACCAGGACGACCTTGGCACCATCCTTACCGCGGAACAGGGCAAGCCCCTGCCCGAAGCGAAGGGCGAGATCGCCTATGGTGCCTCGTTCATCGAATGGTTTGCCGAAGAGGCCCGCCGCGCC
>RFGD01000512.1 GCA_003696705.1 Alphaproteobacteria bacterium
CGCCGCGCCGACGGCCGCAACGGCCCGAAGGGTCCCGTCGTCAAGCGCATAGATGCCGTCCGGAAGGCCGTCGACGTCGACCGCGAACCGGCCGGGGCCGCGCGGCGCCGGTGTCGCGGTTCTTGTCGTGCCGTCGGGACCGGTCAGCGTGACGTCCGCGGCCGTGTCGCCCATCGTGCGGCGCCATATGGTCAGGCCGCCGGGACGCGCCTCGGCCCAAAGGGCTTCTTCCTCGAGCCGCGGCTCCTTCATTGTCCAGTGTGCAAGCCGGCGCAGGAGTTCGAGTTGCGGCCCGCCCCCTTCGAACCCGCGGTGCCACAGCCAGGCGTGATCCGAGGCGAGGAGCGCAACACGCCCCTTCCCGACCCGCTGAAGCACCAGAAGGGGCTTGTCATCAACCCCGCTCATCACGGTCTGGGCCGCGCCGGCCGCGGGCGAGGCCTGCCTGTCCGCCGGGGCAATCTCGATCTGCCGGAACCAGCGCCCCCAGCCGGGCGCTCCATCAGCCCGGGGCCGGGCTGGCGCCAGCGCCTCGAGCGCTTCGGTCACCGGGTGGCGCCTGCCAAGTTCCGTCACGCGCGGGCGAAACCCTTTTTCGATGACGCGCCCCGTCGGGCGCATGGGCAGGACGTCGCCAAGGGGCGATCGGGCAAGGCTGGCGGCGCTGGCAAAGTCCGGCCCCGCCGTGACGAGGACCGCGCCGCCGTCCTCGACATAGCGGCGCACGTTGTCGAGATAGATGTTCGGCAGGATGCCGCGAAGCCGATAGCGGTCGAAGATGATGAGATCGAACTCGTCGATCTTGTCGATGAACAGCTCGCGCGTCGGGAAGGCGATCAGCGAAAGCTCGTCCACGGGGACGCCATCGTGCTTCTCGGGCGGGCGCAGGATCGTGAAATGGACAAGGTCCACGGCGCTGTCCGACTTGAGAAGGTTGCGCCAGGTCCGTTCGCCGACATGGGGCGCCCCCGAGACGAGGAGCACCCGCAGGCGGTCGCGCACCCCGTTCACGTCGATGAGCGCGCTGTTGTTGGCATGCGAAAGCTCGCCGGGTGCAGGCGCGACCTCGAGGCGAACGAGGTTCCGCCCCCCGTGATCGAGCTCGAACGGAATCTCGACCGGGCGCCCGATGGGCAAGCGGAACTCGCGCGCCGGGGCGACATCGACCGAAAGGCGGACGAGGACGCCTTCGTCCGGTGGCGGTGGCGCCGCCCCTTCGTCCTCGACCGAGACGACGAGACGCGCGGGCTCTCCAAGGATCCCGAAGGTCGGCGCGTTGTGCACGACGATCCGCCGGTCCCAGTCATCGGCGTTCCCCGTCAGAAG
>RFGD01000513.1 GCA_003696705.1 Alphaproteobacteria bacterium
AAGTGACGGCCAGCGCCACGGGCCTGCGCTGGCCGGTCGAGGGGATCACCTTTGCGCCGCATGGGCGGGTCGGCACCTCGAACGAGGCGACGGGACCCGTAGAGCTTCGCTTCTCGGCGCCGAGGATGCTGGTCATCCTCGACGCAGCGGCGCTCGGGGCGGCCGTGAAGGCGCTGGCGCCGGATCTGGCGCCGGCACCGTTCAGTTGTCCACGTCCACCTCGTGGATGAGGCGAAGGGCGGCCGGCCGAAGGTCGGCCAGCCTCGCCAGCGGCGCGTTGTCCGGCGTGAAGGTTCCCCAGCTGGCGACCAGCGCCGACGGGTGCGCATCCAGGGTGACGGGATATTCGTAGTTTACCTCGGCATAGATCTCCTGCGCCTTGGGCGAGACGAGGAACTCGAGGAACCGGACGGCATCGTCGCGGTGCGGCGCCGATGCGGTGAGCGCCGCGCCCGAGACGTTGACATGCGTGCCGCCCCCTTCGAACACCGGGAAGGCGATGTCGACGGCTTCGGCCCACTGGCGCTGTTCGGGGTCTTCGAGCATCTTGCCCATGTAATAGGTATTGCCGAGCGAGATGTCGCATTCGCCGGCCCAGATCGCCTTTACCTGGGCGCGGTCGTTGCCTTGCGGGCGGCGGGCGAGGTTGGCCTTGATGCCCTGAAGCCAGGCGCGGGTCTCGTCCTCGCCATGGTGGTAGAGCATCGCGGCAACCAGCGCGACGTTGTAGGCATGCGTGAAGGGCCGGGTGCAGATCCGCCCTTTCCATACGGGATCGGCCAGGGCCTCGTAGGTCGTGACCTCGCCGGGCTTCACACGGTCCCTCGAGGCGTAGACGACCCGGGCGCGGGTCGTGACCCCGAACCAGCGGCCTTCGGGGTCACGAAGCTCGGCCGGAATTCGCGTCTCGAGCACAGGCGACGACAGCGGCTGGGTGACGCCGGCATCGACGATCTCCTTGAGGCGCGCGATATCCACCGTCATGACCACGTCGGCCGGCGAGCGGCGGCCTTCGGCGCCGAGGCGCTCGACCAGGCCCTTCTCGACAAAGGCGACGTTCACGGGGATGCCGGTTTCGGCCGTGAAGGCCTCGACAAGGGGCTGGATGAGTTCGGGCTGGCGCTGAGAGTAGATATTCACTTCGGCCGCGGCCGGCGAGGCGACGAGTGCCGCCATGGCAAGGAAGCGTCCAAGTCGGGTCATGTGAGGCTCCGATGGGTTTTGCAGACGCCCTCGTTTAACCCGACAAAATTTGTCAGGTCAATAGCTGACCAATTTACTCGTCATTGCTCGCGTCCGGCTCGTCCTTCCGGCCCTCGGCACCTTTCGCCTCGACCCACAGGGCTTCGAGTTCGTCCAGCGAGACGTCTTCCGGCCGGCGGCCGGTCCGGGCAAGGGCGCGCTCGATATGTTCGAAGCGGCGCGTGAACTTGGCGTTCGTCCTGCGCAAGGCCGCCTCGGGGTCGAGGCCAAGGTGGCGACCGAGGTTGACGACGGCGAAGAGGAGATCGCCGAACTCGTCCTCGAGCCGGTCCGGATCCGTCCCGGCGCGCGCCTCGGCCAGTTCGTGCGCTTCCTCGACGATCTTTTCCATGACGCCTTCGCGGCTCGGCCAGTCGAAGCCGACGCGGGCGGCGCGGTTCTGAAGCTTGAGCGCCCGGGTGAGGGCCGGAAGGCCCCGGGCGACGCCGGCAAGGGCACCGGCCTCGGCCCTGGAGGCGCGCTCGGCGGCCTTCATCCGCTCCCAGTCGCGGGTCTGTTGCTCGGCCGACTTTTCACGGCTTTCGTCGCCGAACACGTGGGGGTGGCGGGCCACCATCTTGTCGGCGACGGCGCGGACGACGTCCTCGAAGTCGAAGAGCCCGCGCTCGCGGGCGATCGCCGAGTGATAGACGACCTGCAAGAGAAGATCGCCAAGCTCTCCTCTGAGCTCGTCCCAGTCCTGGCGCTCGATGGCGTCGGCGACCTCGTAGGCCTCTTCGATGGTATAGGGGGCGATGGTGTCGAAGTCCTGTTCGATGTCCCAGGGGCAGCCCGTTTCGGGGTCACGCAGGCGGCGCATGATCTCGAGAAGGCGGCGGATGTCGCCCGTGGGTGCAAGGCAGGTCTTCTGGCTGTCGGCCTGGTCGCTCATGGCGCGTCCTCCTGGCTGAGGCGGTCGGGTCGGGAATAGATCGGATGACGGCGGGCCTGTCTACAGGCCGGACGCAATGCCGGGCTACTCGGCCGCGCGAAGCGGGGGCTTTGCCGGGGGCGTCTCGGGAGGCGTCTCGGGCGACGTTTCGGGGGGCACCTCGTCGCCTTGCGCCCCTTCGCCGGCCGGACCCGCGGCGCCGGCGTCCGCAGGCGCAGCACCGGTGCCGTCTGCCTCCCACACGATGAGGGGATTTCTAAGCCGCCGCGTCGCGCGACGCAGCGCAAGGTCACGCGACCGTGCGCTGTCGCGGCGGAAGGACAGGGCCGCGAGCTGGCGGAAGGTGGCGTAGGCGCCCGCCGCAAGCCAGACGCGAATGGCCAGAAGCGCGGGCGTCAGGACAAGGGTCAGCATTGTCGCGACGCCAAGGCCGAAGACCACCGCCGTGGCAAGCTGTTTCCACCAGAGCGCCGTGGGCGCGTCGATCGTGTAGCCGCCCGCGAAGAAGTCGAGGCTGAGCCCGAACATCATCGGCGCAAGACCGGCCATGGTGGTGATCGTCGTCAGAAGGACAGGGCGCAGTCGGTCCTCGGCGGTGCGCACGATCGCCTCGATCCGGGGCATGTAGCTTGCGTATTCCTGGTAGGTGTCGATGAGAACGATGTTGTTGTTCACGACAATCCCCGCAAGCGCGACGATCCCCGTGCCCGTCATGATGATCGAGAAGGGCTGGTGCATGACCATCATGCCGATGAGCACGCCCGTCGTCGACAGGACCACCGCCAGAAGCACCAGAACGGCATTGTAGAAGCTGTTGAACTGCGCCAGGAGAATGACGAACATCAGCCCGAGCGCGCCCAGGAACGCCTTGCCCAGGAAGGCCTGGCTTTCGGCCTGTTCTTCCTGGTCGCCGCTCCATTCCCAGCTGATCCCGTCGGGAAGCGGGTGCTCGGATTCCAGCCAGCGCGAGATCTCGGCGATCCGCTCGTTGGCGTTGACCGGTTTCACGGTCAGCCGCCCCTCGGCCACGGCTTGGGACAGTTCGGGATCGGCGTCGACCGCCGTTGCCGGCATGACCCGTTCCGGCCCGTCTCCGACCAGCTTGACAAGACCGTCCGAGACATCGGCCTTCACGTCGAAGAACCGCTTCTGGTTGATGCGGTCGATGCGCCCGAGCTTCCGGTCGGGCGAGATCTGGATGAAGTTCGAGAGCGGCACCAGCCCCTTCCGCGTCGGCACGCGCAGCGTCTCGAGCGTCGACAGCGTGCGATATTCGGGCGGCAGGCGCACCGGAATGTCGATTTCCTTGTCCGAGTCGTCGGCGCGCATCGTGTCGAGCACGAGGCCACGGGTCACAAGTTGAACGAGCCCGCCGACCGTCGCGACATCGACGCCGTATCGGCCCGCCTTCTCGACGTCGACGTCGATGCGCCAGTCGATGCCGGGCAGCGGCCGCGTGTCTTCGATTTCCACGAGCCCCGGCGTCTGCGCGAACCGCGCCTCGACGATCTCGACGGCCTTCACGAGGTCGTTCCAGTGGTCGCCCTCGAGCCGCAGTTGCAGCGGCTTGCCGGACGCCGGGCCGCGCGACTGTTCAAGGATGTCCGTGCGGATGCCGGGAATGCTTCCGACGCGTTCGGCGACGCGGGCCATGATGAGATCGCCGTCAAGGTCGGGATCGTCCTTGCGCGCCTCCCAGGGTTCGAGCTCGATCTGGATCTGGCCGATCGTGTCGCGTGGGGCCGTGGCGCCGCCCGTGTTCTGGTTGAGCCCGCCGGATCCGGCGAAGGCGAAGACCGAGGCGATGCCCGGCATGTCGAGAACCTGCGCCTCGGCCTCTCGGACAAGGGCATCCTTCTCGGCCACCGAAAGGTTGCCGCGGGCGCGGACGTAGACAATGGCGTTTTCGGGTTCGGACTTGACGAAGAACTCGACGCCGAGGTTGTTGCGCCCGTAGCTCACGAAGACGGTAACGACGAAGGCGGCGGTCGCGACAAGCGTCACGACGGGCATCACCGGGTTTCCGGCGACAAGGCGGATGAGCGCTCCGAACAGCCGGCGGCGCCGGCCGGCATGGATGCGCCGTGGCCGGCGGATCGGCTTCAGCGAGCCGACCACGACACCGACAAGCTGCACCGAGAGAACGAACATGATCGCCCCCGGCAGGACGGCCAGGGCGGGGTTCGTGTCGGGATCGATGTCCAGAAGGAAGGCAGGGTTCAGGACCTGACGCGCCGAGAGGTAGAGCGCCCAGGCGGCGGCAATCGCCAGCACCAGGCGAAAGGGCCAGGGCAGGGCGTCGCGCAGCCAGGCGGACATGCCGCCCAGAAGCCGGCTCAGCCGTCCCGCGACACCGCCGACGACGGGAAGATAGACGAGCGCGACGACCAGCGATGCGGAAAGGACGAAGATCAGCGTGACGGGCAGCATGCCCATGAACTCGCCCGGGACGCCCGGCCAGAAGAGCATCGGAAGGAAGGCGCAAAGCGTCGTCGCCGTCGAGGACACGACGGGCCAGAACATGCGCTTGGCGGCCTCGACATAGGCCGACATGGGCCCCGAGCCCTCGGATATGCGCTTGTCGGCGTATTCGACCACGACGATGGCGCCGTCCACGAGCATGCCCACGGCCAGGATGAGCCCGAACATGACGATGTTCGAGATGGCCACCCCCATGATGGCCAGAAGCGCGAAGCAAAGAAGGAAGGAGGTCGGAATGGCGAACCCGACCAGAAGGGCCGAGCGAAGCCCGAGCGAGCCGAGCACGACGATCATCACGAGCGCGATCGCGGTCAGCACGGACCCTTCGAGCTGGCTGATCATGCTCTTGACGGTGCGCGACTGGTCAAGGGTGACGTCGACCCGCACCGCCTTTTGCAGCGCCTCGGGCCAGGTCTGGCGCTCTTCCTCGATCAGCTTGCGCACGTCGCGCGAGGTCTCGATGATGTTGAAGCCCTTGCGCTTGACGACCTGCAGGGCAATCGTCGTGCGCCCGTTGTAGCGCGCCGTCCCCTTGCGATCAGCGAAGGTCAGGCGGATGTCGGCGAGTTCCCCCAGCGTCACGACGCGGTCGCCGTTCACCTTGATCGGCAGTTGATAGACGTCCTCGACATCGTTGAACGAGGCGGGAATCTTGACCGAGAAGGCGCCTCGTTCGCCTTCCAGTTCCCCGGCGGCGACAAGGCGGTTGTTGTTGACCACGACGTTGATCAGCTCGGCCGCGGTGACGTTGTAGGCTTCGAGCGCCAGCGGGTCGATGGTGACCTCGAGCATCTCGTCGCGTTCGCCGGCGATGCCGGCGTCAAGGATGGCCGGCATCGCCTCGAGCCGGTCCTGAAGGGCGTTGGCCAGCCGAAGAAGCGTGCGCTCGGGAACCTCGCCCGACAGGGCGACGACAAGGATCGGGAATTCCGAAAAGTTGATCTCGTTGATCGTGTACTTGTCGGCGCCTTCCGGGAACTCGGCCTCGGCGCGGTTCATCCGGTCGCGGACGTCGGCGATCGTCTTCGTCTTGTCCCAGTCGAAATCGAACTCGAGGAAGACGCCGGCATAGCCTTCGGAGGCATTGGCGGTCATCTTCTTGAGCCCGTCGAGGTCCTGAAGCTCGGCCTCCATCGGCTTGACAAGAAGCTTTTCCGAATCCTCGGCCGAAATGCCCTGGAAGGGCACCGAGACGAAGAGCCCCGGGATCGAGATGTCCGGCTCGCCCTCCTTGGGCAGGGCGACATAGGCGATGGCGCCGGCGCCGACCGACAGAAGGATCAGCGCGATGACCATGCGCGCCCGGCGCGAAGCCCAGTCGACGATGCCGGTCATTGCGTGGCCTCTTTGAAGCTGGGAAGGACCGGGGCGCCGTCGGTCACGTATTCCTGACCGACGACGATCACGTCGGCCTCGTCGGGAAGTCCCGTCACCCAGAAACCACGGGGTGTATCGCGGACCACGCGAAGCGGGACGAAGCGGGCGCGGCTGTCGGCATCGACGACGCGCACGCCCAGCCGGCCCTCGTCATCGAGCGTCAGCGCCGACGAGGGCACAAGATGCGCACGCGTCGCCGCCGTCGCGATCACGATCTCGGCTGTCTGGCCGTCGCGCACGGCAAGGTCGGGGTTCGGGATCGTCACCTCGACGCGGAAGGTCCGCGTTTCCGGGTCGGATGAACGGGCGATGAAGCTGACCGTGCCGGCAAGCTCGCGCCCCGTGATGAGGCGGGCTCGCGCCGGCGCCCCCGGGCGCACACGGTCGATTTCCTTCTCGGGCACGAAGCCGACCATCTTGATCGGATCGAGCTGGATGACGGTTGCACAGCTTGCCCCCGGTTGAAGGAGAAGCCCGAGCTCGGCAGTGTCGCTTTCGAGATAACCCTCGAACGGCGCGCGCATTGTCAGCCGCTCGATCTCGCGGCGGGCGCGTTCGACGGCCGCTTCGGCCGACTGGAGCTGCGCCCGTGCCGATGCCTCACGCGTTGACGAGGCGAAGCCTTCCTTGGCCAGTTTCGTGGCAGCGTTGTAGTTGATGCGGGCTTCGGCAAGGCGGGCCTCTGCCTCGGACAGATCGGCATGCCGCGTGCCGGGGTCGAGCTGGCACAGCGGGTCGCCCTCGCGCACGAAGGCGCCCTTGCGAAGGGGCTTGGAAATCACCCGTCCCGACGTCTCGGCCCGGACCTCGACGACGCGAACGGCTTCGGTCCGGCCGCGCAGCACGAGCCCCGCATCGATCTCGGCGGCCGTCGAGTGCATGGCGACGACGGGAA
>RFGD01000514.1 GCA_003696705.1 Alphaproteobacteria bacterium
AGGCCCATGGCATCACGCCGGAAACCGTCCGGAAGAACGTGACCGACGTGCTCGAAGGGGTCTTCCAGGCCGACACGGACATGTCCCGCGTGACGGCGACGATCGACAAACCGCAGGCGGGGGCCAACCTGGCCGCCCATCTCGAGGCGCTGAAGACGCAGATGATGAAGGCGGCCGAGAATCTGGAATTCGAGGAGGCGGCGCGCCTTCGCGACGAGATCAGACGGCTCGAGGCCGTCGAGCTGGCCATCGCCGACGACCCGCTTGCCCGTCAGTCGGCGGTCGAGGCGGCGGCCGACGCTGCCCGCCCCCGATCGAGCGCGGGACGGCCCGGCCAGCGCGGCGGGAACACCCGACGCCGCGGGCGCCGCTAGGCCCCGGCGGCAGGCAGAGGAAAGGGAGGTGCAGCCATGTCACGGTTCCTGATCGTCCTTGGCGTGCTTCTTGTGGTGATCGGCCTTCTCTGGCCGCTGGTCGCCAAGCTCGGGCTTGGCCGGCTGCCGGGGGACATCGCCATAGAGCGGGACAACTTCCGGCTCTACGTCCCGATCACCTCGGCGATTCTGGTGTCGGTCGTGCTCACCATCGTCCTCAACCTGATCTTCTGGTTCCTGAACCGCTAGCGCGGCCAGCCGCGGCGCGGGGTGCGGTCGGCCGAAAGCGATGGCTGCCGCCGTTCGACAAGGCGCGTGATGGCGTCGGCGACATGGACGCGGTCGATATGGTCGTCGCCGCGCTCGACGCGAAGGCGGTGCGCCTCGAACAGGACGTCGGCGTGCCGGCAGCCCTCGGGCGGCGTGAAGCGGTAGGAGGCAAGCTCGATGAGAAGCCCGAGAGGATCGCGGAAGTAGATCGAATCCATGAAGCCGCGGTCCTTGGGCCCGGTGAAGGGCACGCCGCGCGCGGCAAGGCGCCCCTCGATCTCGGAAAAGACCGCCTCCGAGACGCTGAAGGCGAGGTGATGGACCGCACCCACCCCGGCCGGGACCTTGCCGCCGGCGGGTCTGCGCCCCTCGTGCGTGAAGACGGTGATCAGCCGACCGTCACCCGGGTCGAAATAGAGATGCCCCTCGTGCGGGTTGTCGAGGTTCGGCTGATCGAACACGAAGGGCATGCCCAGAACGCCTTCCCAGAAATCGATCGTGGTCGCCCGGTCGGCCCCGACCAGCGTGATGTGGTGCACGCCCTGAACCTGGATCTTCTGCACGCCGCCCCCCTTGCGCCGTCGCGCCCGTCAGGAGACGGGCTCGAACACGTCGACGACCTCGTAGAGGACGGGTTCGAAATTGCGGCTGAGCTCGCCGAGCGTACGGCTTCGGGCCTTCATCTCGGCCGACCGCAGCATGGCCAGGAAATCCTCTCGGCGTTGCCAGCGCGAATAGCTGCACACGCGGGTCTGCGCGTCGTTGACATGGATGGCGCCGCCGAGAAAGCCGGGGGCACGGGAAATCACCTCGGCATAAACGGCGCGAAGCGCGTCCAGCAGATCGCCGCAGGTGCCGGGCGTCACCTCGAAGGTGGTAATGACCGTCTGCGGCCCACTGCCGGGTTCGATGCAGAACATGGATGTCACCTCAGCACGTGGACGGCGCATCCGGCATGGCGCACGACGCGCGCCGCCGTCGAGCCGAGAAGATAGTCCTGAAGCCCCGGTCGGTGCGACTGGATGACGATCAGGTCGACCTCGGCCTTTTCGGCGAAATCGAGAATGGTCTGCGCCGCATGGCCCGAGACGACCGCGACGTCGACGCCCTTGCGCCCCTTCACAAGACCGGCAAGCACGTCCTGCGCGGCCGCCATGTTCCGCTGCAACTGGTCGGCCGGCAGGTATTGCGCGACATAGGGCGGGATCTCTTCGACGACGGTCAGTGCCGTCACCTTTCCGCCATCGGCAAGAAGCGCCTCTGCAACTTCGAATGCGCGGGTGGGGTCGCGCTCGTGATCCAGGGCGATTGGTATCAGGATATTCTTGTAGATGGACATGGACCTTTGCTCCGTCCTTGAAACTCTGGCACGAAAAGCATTGCGCCGGAACCCCCGGCGTGCCTTGATCCTGATCATCACCGCAACGGATCGGGAACGAAGATGGTCGAGCTTGTGCAAAGCCCTGACGCCGAGGCGCGCGAACTGGCGCGCCGTCTTCTGGCCGAGGCGCGGCACGCGGTGCTGGCAACCATCGGCGATGCGGGCCGGCCCTTTGCCAGCCGGATCGCCCTTGGCCGTGCCCCCGGCGGCGGGCTTTTGACGCTGGTCTCGGACCTTGCGCTTCACAGCGCCCACATGCGGGCCCGGCCCGAAGTTGCCCTCATGGTCGGCGAGGTCGGGGCGAAGGGCGACCCCCTTGTCTGGCCCCGGTTGACGGTCGAGGCGCGCGCGCTGCCGGTCGCGGCCGACGAACGGCCGAGCCTGTCGCAGACGTGGCTGGCCGAACATCCGAAGGCCGCGCTCTACATCGACTTCGCCGACTTCCGCTTCGTCCGCTTCGACGTCCATGGCGGCTTCCTCAATGCCGGCTTCGGCAAGGCCTTTCGCCTTTCGCCCGAGGACATGGGGCTTCGGAAGCAGGGGGATGGATCGCCCGCCGCGGGGGGCGACAAGAACGGTTGACTTGGGCCCTCCTGGCCGGTAAACGCCCGACCATTCCGGAAGTGTGTCCAGCCTTCCGGTCCCGGCATGTGGCCGGGATCGCCACCCGTCAGCGAGGTTTCGCCCGCGGGTGCCGTTGGGGCTTGGACATCGGCGCCCTATCTGTGGGGCAACGAAAACCGGTTGAGAGGTGCGGCCGCGATGTTTGAAAACCTGTCGGAAAGGCTGTCGGGCGTATTCGATCGTCTGACCAAGCAGGGCGCCCTGACGGAAGAGGACGTCAAGGCGGCGCTGCGCGAGGTGCGCGTCGCGCTGCTCGAGGCCGACGTTTCCCTGCCGGTCGCCCGCGACTTCGTGAAGACGGTTCAGAAGAAGGCGACGGGTCAGGCGGTCACCCGGTCGGTCACACCAGGTCAGCAGGTCGTCAAGATCGTGCACGACGCCCTGGTCGACGTTCTCCGCGGCGAGGGCGAACCCGGCGCACTGCGCATCGACAACCCGCCGGCGCCGATCCTCATGGTCGGTCTTCAGGGCTCGGGCAAGACGACGACGACGGCAAAGCTCGCCCGTCGGCTGAAGGAAAAGGACGGCAAGCGCGTCCTCATGGCCTCGCTCGACACGCAGCGGCCCGCGGCCATGGAGCAGCTCGAGGTGCTTGGCCAGCAGGTCGGCGTCGACACCTTGCCCATCGTGAAAGGCCAGTCGGCCGTCGACATCGCGCGCAGGGCGAAGTCGCAGGCCATGCTGGGCGGCTATGACGTCCTTCTTCTGGACACCGCGGGCCGGCTTCACATCGACGAGAAGCTTATGGCCGAGGTGCAGGCGGTGCGCGACGTCGCCGAGCCGCGCGAGACGCTTCTGGTCGTGGACGGGCTGACCGGTCAGGTCGCCGTCGAGGTGGCCGAGGAATTCGACGACAAGGTCGGCATCACCGGTGTCGTCCTGACGCGCATGGACGGCGACGGACGCGGCGGCGCAGCGCTTTCGATGCGCGCGGTCACCGGAAAGCCGATCAAGTTCGTCGGCACCGGCGAGAAGATGGATGCGCTCGAAACCTTCGAGCCCGAGCGCATCGCCGGCCGCATCCTTGGGATGGGCGACATCGTCGCCCTTGTCGAAAAGGCCCAGGAAACGCTCGAGGCCGAGCAGGCCGAGCGCATGATGAAGCGGTTCCAGAAGGGCCTCTTCAACATGAACGATCTCAGGATGCAGCTCGAGCAGATGCTCAAGATGGGCGGCATGGAAGGGCTCATGGGCATGATGCCGGGCATGGGCAAGTTCCAGAAGCAGATTGCCGAAGCCGGGTTCGACGACACCGTCATCCGCCATCAGATCGCGCTCATCAATTCGATGACCAAGAAAGAGCGGGCCAACCCGCAGATCCTTCAGGCCAGCCGGAAGAAGCGAATCGCGAAGGGCGCCGGCCTCGAAGTCGCCGATCTCAACCGCCTTTTGAAGATGCACCGTCAGATGGCGGACGTGATGAAGAAGATGGGCAAGATGGGCAAGAAGGGCCTTCTGAAGGGCGCCCTTGGACAGATGTTCGGCAAGGGCGGACTGCCGAAGGACGTCGGCGCGATCGACCCTGCCGCGCTGGCGGGCAACATGGGACAGATGCCGGGCATGGGCCTGCCCGGTGCCGCGCCGAAGGGCGTGCCGCTGCCGCCCGGACTGACGGGGCTCGGACGCAAGAAATGAAGCTCGACTTCCCCGATATCGAGACCGAGCGCCTCGTGCTGCGCCCGCCGTCGCTTGACGACTGGCCGGGTTTCGCGGCCTTCGTGGCGTCCCCGCGCTCGGTCCATGTCGGCGGTCCGAAGCCCGAGGACCAGGCCTGGCGCGCCTTCGGCCATGTCGTCGGCCACTGGGTGCTGCGCGACTTCGGGGCCTATGTCGTCTGCCTGAAAGGCTCGTCCCGCGCCATCGGCCTTGTGGGTCCGTGGGCGCCGGTCGGCTGGCCCGAGCCCGAGATCGCCTGGAGCCTCTGGGATTCGGCCTACGAGGGCCAGGGCATCGCCTGCGAAGCCGCGCGGGCGGCGCGCGACCACGCCTTCCGCACCCTGGGATGGACAACGGCCGTCAGCTACATCCAGCCGGAAAACGTCCGTTCGATCCGGCTGGCCGAGCGCCTGGGCGCGCGTCTCGATGATGCGGCCCCGCGCCCTGACGGCGAACGCTGCCTTGTCTATCGCCATCCGAACCCGGGGGTGGCCGCATGACCCGTGCCCTGAAGGCGCCCGCCGCAGGGCGCGCCCCCGAAAACGCAGGAGAGCCGCGATGAGCGACGAGACGGAACGGGCCGAGCGCATCCTGCGCGAGCACCGAGAGTCCATCGATCGCCTCGACGCGATCCTTGTCTATACGCTTGCCGAACGGTTCAAGCAGACCCAGGCGGTCGGCAAGCTGAAGGCCGAGCATGCCCTTCCGCCGTCCGATCCCGCGCGCGAGGCGCGGCAGATCGAGCGGCTGGAGTGGCTTGCAAAGGAAGCCGATCTCGACCCCGAGTTCGCCCGCAAGTTCCTGAACTTCATCATTCAGGAAGTCATCCGCCATCACGAGAAGTTTCGAAGCTAGACGCGGCAGCGCCGCACAACCGAACAGGAGACAAGACCCATGGCCATGAAGATTCGCCTCGCCCGCGGGGGTTCGAAGAAGCGCCCGTTCTACTCGATCGTCGCCGCCGACAGCCGCATGCCGCGCGACGGCCGCTTCATCGAGAAGCTGGGCACCTACAACCCGCTTCTTCCGAAGGACAGCGAAGAGCGCGTGAAGCTCAACCTCGAACGTGTCCAGCACTGGCTGTCGCTCGGCGCCCAGCCGACCGACCGCGTCGCCCGCTTCCTCGAGGCCGCCGGCGTCCTGCCGAAGCGCGAGCGCAACAACCCCAAGAAGGCCCAGCCGGGCAAGAAGGCCCAGGAACGCGCCGCCGAGAAGGCCGAAAAGGCCGCCGCGGCCGAGGAAGCCGCGGCCGAGTAAGCTCGCCCGGGGCCGGCCCGTGGTTGCCTTCCCCGAGGACTTCCGGGCCGAGCTGAAACGGCTGATGGCCTGGAGGCGCGACGTGCGCCACTTCCGCACCGATCCGGTGCCGGAAGCGGTGCTCGAACGCTGCCTCCAGGCCTTTGCCTTCGCGCCGTCGGTCGGCCTGTCCGAGCCTTGGCGCATCGTCCGCGTCGCCTCGCCGAAGGCGCGGGAAGCGGCCGTAGCCAACTTCGAGGCGGCGAATGCCCGCGCGCTCGAAGGCTTCGAGGGCGACCGCGCGCGCCTTTATGCCTCGCTCAAGCTTTCGGGAATGCGCGAGGCCCCCGTGCAACTTGCCGTCTTCGCCGATGAAGAGACGCCCAAGGGACACGGGCTTGGCGCGGCCACCATGCCCGAGACGCGCGCCTATTCCGTCGTCGCCGCGGTAATGGCATTCTGGCTCATGGCGCGGGCCGAAGGGCTCGGCGTCGGCTGGGTGTCGATCCTGGACCCCGAACGGCTGATCGCCGATCTGGAGGTGCCGCCTTCGTGGCGCCTTGTCGCCTATCTCTGCGTGGGCTGGCCGCGGCAGGAAGACGACCGGCCCGAGCTCGAACGCGTCGGCTGGGAGGCACGCAAGCCTTCTCTGGCCCGCCCCATCGAACGCTAGGATTGCCATGACGACCCAACAGGACGAGCGAATCTGCGTAGGCGCCGTGGCCGGTGCCTATGGTGTGCGTGGCGAAGCGCGGATCAAGAGCTTCTGCGCCCGCCCCGAGGATATCGGCACCTATCGCCCGCTCTACCTCGAGGGGCAGGCCGCGCCGATCCGTTTGCGCATCACGCGTCCGGTCAAGGGCGGCTTTGCCGCACGCATCGAAGGTGTCAGAACGCGCGAAGAGGCCGAGGCGCTGCGGGGTCGCAAGATCCTGGTCGACCGAGAAACCTTGCCGACGCTTCCCGATGACGAGTTCTATCACGCGGACCTCATCGGGCTCGAGGCCGTCGACACCGGTGGCGCGGTTCTCGGGCGGGTCCGTTCCGTCCAGAATCACGGCGCCGGTGATCTTCTCGAAATCGCGGGGCCGAACCTGCGGCAGACCGTCCTTGTGCCCTTCACGCGGGCGATCGTCCCGACGGTCGATCTGACCGGCGGCCGGGTCGTGATCGATCCGCCCGCCGGGCTTTTCGACGATGGGCGGAAGCCCGAGCGCGGGAAATGATGCCCGGGCGGCGCGCCATGGGCGCCGCCGTGTGGGGTGGCCTTGCCTTGATGA
>RFGD01000112.1 GCA_003696705.1 Alphaproteobacteria bacterium
CCACACGGGCCGTCTCGTCCTCGCCGAGTTCCACCTCGACCCGCGCTTCGGGCTTGGCGACGAGGCCGCAGTCCTCGATCACCGGGTGCCCGTGCGCTTCCGAGAACCCCACCGTGACTTTGAGGTCGAACTTCTCGAGCTCCGACTTCAGGATCGACACGTTTCGCCGCGTGTAGTGTCGGTTGAGCGTGGTGCCGCCGGCATGTCCGGCGATGGCCTGCCGGCGGTTCTCCGGGACGCCCGCGTCCTCAAGCGCGCTGCTCAGCGTCTTGCGAAGCGCGTAGAAGTCCTCATTCCAGTCGGCAATGCCGAGCCGGCGGAACAGGGTTTTGAGCTGCTTTCCGAAATTGTTCGAGATCGCGGCGATGTCCGCGCCTTCCGCCGGAGCGGGAAAGAGAAGACGCTGGCCCGCCGGGAGCGCGTGAACCCACTCGACGAAGCCGAGATCGAGGAGGAGCTGCGGCAGCGGCAAGGTCCGCTTGGCCTCGCTCGTCTTCACGCGATGTTCCGAGGTGATGCCGATCGTCAGGCTGACGACATCGTTACGCACGATGAGGTCGGTCTTCTTCAACTGAAGAACCTCGAGGATGCGCGTGCCCAGGGTCATGACCAGAAGCGGAACCCAGTACTTCGCGTCCCGGATGATCTGCCCGCCGGGCTTCCAGCGCCGTCCTTCGGACGCGTAACCCGTGTAGAGCGGCGAGAGCAGGAGGTTTCTCAGGCGTTCCTGAGACCATGCATCGCGATCCTTCGGCCGGTCCTTCCGAATGAACAGCGGGTCGGCCTTCTCGTCGTTTCTTTCGCGGAAAAACCGCTGCATCTGCCCGTGGGTCAGGAAGCGGGTCTCTCCGCGATAGCCGAGCTTTTCCTGGGCGCTCCGGAAGATGGCGTGCAGCCGGTCGAGGTGGTGACCGACAGTCGTCATCGTCAGCCGCGGCACCAGCCCTTCGGCCAACCGCGCTCGTTTCTCGGCAAGGGGTAGACGGTCGTCCGCCTCGATCTCGTCGCGGAGCACGGCATCGCGCATGTCCGCGAGCCGGATCTCCTCGCGCTTCGACGCCTTGCGCCGGGTCTTGACGAAGCGGTTGTTGCCATGGGTCTTGCCGTGCAGCGACGGGATCCGCTGGATGAACCACATGAGCTCCTTCACCGCCTCCGTCGTGACGGTCGAAAGGGCGATGTTGCCCCAGAATTCCAGCGCGATCTCGCCGGTTGCCGCCATCTTCCGGGCCATGTCCCACGACGTCGCGTGCCGGACTGCGCTTTCGACGGCGTCCGCGAGCAGGATTTCTCCCTTCAGGAAGTCGTCGAAGCTCTTCGCCTCGCCGGCGGGCAGAAGACCCGCCGCGGCAACCCGCAGATCTTCACCTTCGAGCACGTCCTTCTCGGCTTCGTTGATCTGTCGCCGCAGCGACGCGGCCCGGCGGCCGAGATCGGGAGAGATCGGCGGGCGCACGTCGATGGCGATCTCCTCGCCCGCGGCCACCAGCGCGGGCTGGACGAGACGCCAGTCCCGGTTGCGCGCTGCCCGCCGCAGGGCCTGGTTCTCTTCTTCGAGCGCCTCGATGCGCGCCTTGAGGTCCTGATCGGACATGGGCGTGGCGCGGTCCTGTTCCTCGAGAATGCGCGCAAGTTCCTTGCGAAGCATCGTGTTCAAGAGGGCCTGCGCCTGCTGCGGCGACAACTTGTCCTTGTTCAGTGCGTCCACGATTCCGGGCTCCTTTTCCTCGTAGACCGCGAGCAGGCAAAGAGCCCGCGCCGCGGCGACGAGGGGGAGGTTGGTTCGCAGCGAAAGACGCAAAAAACGATGCGCAGTTTTTTCCGGTGACCCGCCGGGGCAGGCGCTTCATGAAGTAGAACACCTGGCCGCGCCGCAACAGGTAAGGGCCCATTCGGCAGCGCCGCTGGGCGCGGTACCCGGTCGCGGATTCGAGACAGGGCTGTATCACAGCCTGTATCCCACGATCGGAAAAGTGGGATACAGGGGCGTCC
>RFGD01000113.1 GCA_003696705.1 Alphaproteobacteria bacterium
CGAGCCAGGGCATGATCGAGGCGTGCTGCGCATAGAAATGCGTCAGGTCCGGGACCAGGTCCTTGACGACGGGCATGTGCGGCAGCGGATAGATCCGCACGTCGCCGTCAACCTCGGCAATGGTCTTGAGGCAGGCCAGCGTGTTCGTGCCGTCGATGTTCATCGCGCAGGACCCGCAGATCCCCTCTCGGCAAGAGCGGCGGAAGGTCAGCGTCGGGTCGATCTCGTTCTTGATCTTGATGAGCGCGTCGAGGACCATCGGACCGCAGTCATCGAGGTCGATGAAATAGGTGTCGACCCGCGGGTTTTCGCCGCTGTCCGGGTCCCAGCGGTAGATCTGGAACTTGCGAACGTTCCTTGCGCCCTCGGGCTTGGGCCATGTCTTGCCGACCCGGACCTTCGAGTTCTTCGGAAGCGTGAACTGGACCATGTCGCCCCCTCCTCAGTAGACGCGCGCCTTGGGCGCGATGACCTTCGGGTCGATGCCCCCCTGTTCGGGCGGGGTGAGCGGTTTGGTGTGGACCGGCCGATAGTCCAGCCGCACCTTTCCCTTCACATCGACGAAGGCCAGCGTGTGCTTGCGCCAGTTCTTGTCGTCGCGTTCGGGGTAGTCCTCTCGGGCGTGGGCGCCGCGGCTTTCCGTCCGCGCCAGCGCACCGTTGATGGTGGCCAGCGCATTCGGCATGAGGTTCGTGAGCTCGAGCGTCTCCATCAGATCCGAGTTCCAGATCAGCGACCGGTCGGTCACCTTGATGTCGTCGAGCTTGCCCGCGATGGCGTCCATCTTCTTGACACCGTCGGCAAGGGATTCCTCGGTGCGGAACACGGCCGCGTCGCTCTGCATCGTGCGCTGCATCTCGAGCCGAAGCTCGGCCGTCGGCACGGTGCCGTTGGCATGGCGCAGGGCGTCGAACCGGTCAAGCGCCCGATCGACCTCGGACGCCGGCCCCTCGGGCACGGCCCCCTCGCGGTCAACGACCTCGCCGGCGCGGAGCGACGCCGCACGGCCCAGGACGACCAGATCGATGAGGCTGTTCGAGCCGAGCCGGTTGGCGCCATGGAGCGACGCACAAGCCGCCTCGCCTACCGCCATGAGGCCCGGCACGACCGCGTCGGGATTGCCTTTCGTCGGGTTCAGCACCTCGCCCCAGTAGTTCGTCGGAATGCCGCCCATGTTGTAGTGACAGGTCGGAATGACGGGGATCGGCTCCTTGGTGACGTCGACACCGGCAAAGATCCGCGCCGATTCGGCAATGCCCGGTAGGCGCTCGTGGATGACCTCGGGCGGCAGGTGCATGAGGTTGAGGTGGATGTGATCCTTCAGGGGCCCCACCCCCCGGCCCTCGCGGATCTCGATGGTCATGCAGCGGCTGACGACGTCGCGGCTGGCAAGATCCTTGTAGGTCGGGGCGTAGCGTTCCATGAAACGCTCGCCTTCGGAGTTGGTCAGATAGCCACCCTCGCCGCGGGCGCCCTCGGTGATGAGCATGCCCGGACCGTAGATGCCCGTGGGATGGAACTGGACGAACTCCATGTCCTCGAGCGGCAGGCCCGCGCGCGCCACCATGCCGCCACCGTCGCCGGTGCAGGTATGCGCCGACGTGCACGAGAAATAGGCCCGGCCGTAGCCGCCGGTCGCAAGGACAACCAGCTTCGCATTGAAGCGGTGCAGCGTCCCGTCATCGAGCTTCCAGGCGATGAGACCCGTGCAGGCGCCATCCTCGGACATGATGAGATCGATGGCGAAATACTCGATGAAGAATTCGGCGTTCTGCTTCAGCGACTGGCCGTAGAGCGTGTGGAGCATCGCGTGCCCCGTGCGGTCCGCGGCCGCACAGGTGCGCGCCACCGGCGGCCCCTCGCCGAACTCGGACGTCATGCCGCCAAACGGGCGCTGATAGATCTTTCCCTCCTCGGTGCGCGAGAAGGGGACGCCGTAATGCTCGAGCTCGTAGACGGCGGCGGGCGCGTGGCGCGTCACGTATTCGATCGTGTCGATGTCGCCAAGCCAGTCCGACCCCTTGACGGTGTCATACATGTGCCACTGCCAGTTGTCGGGCCCCATGTTGCCAAGGCTTGCCGCGATGCCGCCCTGGGCCGCGACCGTATGCGAGCGGGTCGGGAACACCTTGCTGACGCAGGCCGTGCGCAGGCCCTGCTCGGCCATGCCGAGCGTTGCGCGCAAGCCGGCACCGCCAGCCCCCACGACTACGACGTCGTAGTTGTGTGTCTCGAGATCGTAGGCTGCCATTTTCGTCTCCGATCAGGCGCTGATTGCAAGAGTTGCCACGGCAAAGACGCCAGCGGCCCCGAGGGCCCAGCCCAGAAGCTGGACGAGGATGAGAAGCGCGACACGCACCGCGCCGCCGGTGTAGTCCTCGATGACCACCTGGAGGCCAAGGACAAGGTGCCACATGGCCGTGATCACAAACGCGGCCGCGATGAAGGCATTCCACCAGTTTCCATAGGTCGCGCGAACCGCCTCGTAGCTGCCGCCAAGGGCATTGGCGAAGCGAAAGAGGAACAGCGGCCCCAGGACCAGAAGCGCAATTGCCGTCATGCGCTGCACCCACCAGTGGTGCACGCCGTCATGGGCGGAACCCAGCCCCTCGACCCGTTTGTAGTCGGTCAGAAATCGCATTCCGCGCCCTCCTTCAAACCGCAAGGATGACGACAAGCGTCAAGACGATCGACCCGACGACGATGCCCATCCCCGACTTTCGCGCCAGCATCTTGTCGAGCCCGCGGCCCGTGTCCCACACCAGGTGGCGAATCCCGTTCAGGAAATGGAACCAGAAGGCCCAGACCGAAACGGTCAGCACCAGATCGCCGAACCAGCTTGTCATGATCGCGTCGACAAAGCGGAAATAGTCCGGTCCCGTCGCCGCCGCGACAAGCCACCAGACCACGAGAACCGCCGTCAGCCCAAGACCGACACCGGTGATCCGGTGGACGATGGACACGCCGGCGATCATGGGCGGAAGGCGGTAGACTTGCAGATGCGGAGAAAGCGGGCGGTTGCCCCTGTTCACGTCAGCCATTTGCTGCCCTCGTCACTGTGCTGCCGACGTTCGTTGTGCGACTCCCTGTCACCTTTGTCCATGATTTTGCTGCCCCGCAGCGCCAATTTCCCGGCAATACCGGGGCGCCGCGGCGCAGAAGGCCGCAGTTCCCGCGTCTTGCCGGCGCATTCGTGATCACGAAACAAACTTGCGTGATCACTGCACGCGAATCGGCCTTCAGGCGGGAACCAGCGCCCAGTAGTCGAGATCCAGGAGAACGTCCGGGTCGTACTTCCCGTCCGCGCCCCGATAGGCAAATTGCGCCGCCCCCGCCCGCGTCGCGACCAGCCGAAGGCGCAGTGCCCCGACGCCGGGAACGGGCGTCTCTGCCTTGTCCAGGACCTCGCTCCAGGCGCGGACGGTGTCGCCGGCGAAACACGGATTGGCATGCGTGCCGCCGTTCAATGCGACCACGGGCTGGGCATTGGCAAGACCGTTGAACGACAGCGCCCGCGCAAGCGATATGACATGGCCGCCATAGACAAGCCGTCGCCCGTCGGGGCGCATGGTGGCGTCGAAATGGACCTTTGCCGTGTTCTGCCACAGCCGCGTCGCCATCATGTGCTCGGCCTCCTCCACGGTCACCGCGTCGACGTGGTCGATGCGCTCGCCAACCGTGTAGTCGCCAAGGCGGTGCGGCTCTCCCGAAAGGGTGACGTCATATGCGGAAAAGTCGAGCCCCGCCGGCACGACCAGCTTGTGGGGCTCGACCACGGGCGAAAGCGTCGGGATCACGGGCTCGGGCGCCGGGCTTTCCGGGTCGCGCTTTCGCACCATGACCCAGCGGACGTATTCGAGCACCGCCGTGCCGTCCTGCCGGAACCCCGTGGTCCGGACCCAGACGATGCCCGACTTGCGGTTCGAGTTCTCCTTGATGCCGATCACCCGCGACGTGGCCGTGAGCGTGTCGCCCGGCCATACCGGCGCCAGCCAACGCCCTTCCGCATATCCGAGGTTGGCCACCGCATTCAGCGAGATGTCCGGCACGGTCTTTCCGAACACCGTATGAAAGACGATGAAATCGTCGAGCGGCGCGGCAGGAAGGCCGACGGACCGGGCGAAACTGTCGGCCGAAAAGAGCGCGTGGCGCGCCGGATAAAGCGCGTGATAAAGTCCGCGCTCGGCCGTTGTCAGGGTCCGCGGCGTGGCATGATGAATGGTCTCGCCGACGCGATAGTCCTCGAAGAACCGACCGGTCGTTGTCTTCGACATCACAACTCTCCAAGTTTCATGTCTGGCCGGTAGTCGCCCGGCACGTCCTTAGTGACGGCCTGCGCACAACGCATCTTGCCGGTAACCGGGTCATGCGCATACGCCGGCGAGCCGCAAAGCTCCCACCCCTTGGCAAGCGCCGCCGTGACCTTGTGGCAGAACGCCGATGTATCGTCGTCCGTCAGAAGCCGATACGCCTTCATCGAGCCCTCCGAAACGTTGAAGTCGCTATTCGCTATCCCGGAAACGGGCTTGGGCCCAGATATCCGTGCACGACGCCGATCAGCGCATAGAGGACGACCCCGATCACAAGAAGCCGAGCATCCCCGGCGAGGGTGCCACCCTCGGGGCGGCGCCATTCAGGTTCGGCACGGTTGATGATCGCCATCTCGGTCAGCGACCACGCCCCGAGCCCCCCGAAAAGGACAAGCGATGCCGGGTCGGCGTTCACCAGCAGATGCGCCACCGACCAGACAAGGACGCCGGTCAGCATCGGATGACGGAGCGCGCCGCGAAACCGGCTCTTCGACTGGCCGAGCCCCAGAAGAAGGACGGCGACGAGCATCAGAAGGTTGTTCACGTGACGCGCCCATGCCGGAAGCGCGTAAAGCTCGGCGCCATCGGATGCGCGATAGCCGAGAACCATGAGGACGACCCCGGCCAGAATGACGAGCGCCGCCACGCCCTTCCCCGCGCCGCCGAGCGCGGCGCGAAGCCCCGGAAGAAACCGGCGGAAAAGATGTCCGCCCCACCATAGCGCCAGGCCTGCAACAAGCGTCGTCATGAGATCATTCTCCCGTTCTGCCTCGCGGCCGCCCCGCGGGCGGTTGCCGCCCGTTCATTCGGTCGCGGCGCGCAATGCCTCGATCGCCGCGACGCGGGCAAGGGTCTGTCTTGCCGTCTCGACGTGCAGGCTCTCGACGATGCGCCCGTCGACCACCGCGACGCCCTTGCCCTCTTTCGTCGCTGCCTCGAAGGCTTCGATCTGACGGCGCGCCAGCTCGACCTCTTCGGGTGTCGGGGCAAAGACCTCGTTCGCGACGTCAACCTGCGCCGGATGGATCAGTGTCTTGCCGTCCATGCCCATGTCGCGGCCCTGCTCGCATTCCGCGCGCAACCCCTCGACATCCCTGAAGGCGTTGAAGACGCCATCGACACAGATGATGCCGGCCGCCCGGGCGGCCAGAAGGGCCATCTGGAGCGCCGTCATCAGGGGCGCGCGGCCGGGCACATGTCGACAGCGAAGCTCCTTGGCAAGATCGTTCGTCCCCATCACGAAACCGGCCATGCGCGGGGCGCGCGCAATCTCGGCCGCGTTCAGGATCCCGTCCGGTGTCTCGATCATTGCCCAGATGCGCGTGGCGCGCGTCGCCTCTTCACCGTCAAGGCGCGCCGCAAGCCCCTCGACATCGACGGCGCGGCCCACCTTCGGCAACAGGACGGCTTCGGGGCCGGCCGGCGCGATGGCGCGCAGGTCGTCCTCTCCCCATTCGGTTTCGAGCCCGTTGATCCGCACGATGACCGATCGGGGGCCGAAGGCGCGCGCCTCGAGCACTGCGACAAGCGCCTCTCGTGCAGCGGCCTTCTGGTCTGGCGCGACGGCGTCCTCGAGATCGAGGATGATGGCGTCCACCGGA
>RFGD01000515.1 GCA_003696705.1 Alphaproteobacteria bacterium
CCGTGGCGCCCGGCCCAGTCGCGGGCGCCGTCGGGGAGGCGCGCCAACAGCGCGTCGGCCGCTTCGGGATCGACGACGGTCGCTTCGATGTCGTCGGCAGAGGGTTCGGCAAGGCTTGGGTGCATGGGACCTCTCTTGGCTTTTCGCGCCGAGAGTAGCGGTTACGCGCCTGACCGCAATACGCGGCCCATGAATACGCGGCCCATGGCTAGTGAAGGGGAAGCGAGCCTTCGGTGTCTTCCAGCGCCGCGAAAAGCGCCCCGACAAGGCGCAGGGCGCGTGCGCGCAGGGCGCGCTCGGCTGTCCGATCGCCGGCGGCGAGCGAACGACGGATCGCACGGCAACAGCGCCACAGGGCCGACAGGCCGAGGCGGCGTGCCGCGATCTCGATGCGGCGGGCGGCGGTCATGCGTGCCCGTGTCGTCAGGCCGTCCCCCTCGCCAAGCTGTCGACATCCGATGGAAATCTCTTCGAGCGCGCGGCACAGGAGGTCGTCGATGCTTTCCCCCTCGAGCGCGGCCAGGCGTGCCAGTCGCCGCTTGTCGAGCGTGACGGGTTCATCGCGGAATCGAAGTCGTACGACGGCGCCCACGCGAATTGTCCCCCTTCTGTGCCGCCCCGTTTTCGGAAAACCTGCGCATGCGGGGTGAAGAAATTCTTTCCTGCGGGGTGCAATACACCGGGCAATTGCCTAAAACCGACAGGAACCGAAGAGGGAGATGGTCGGCATGAACGGCGTACGTCCGCTACCGGGCTTTCTTGTCAAACGGTATCAGGGCTGGCGGGCAACCGATTTCGCGGAAAACGCACCATGGTATCGACGTCTGGCCGAAGAAGGGCAGCGGCCGCGGGCGATGGTCATCTCGTGCTGCGACAGCCGTGTCGACCCGAACAACATCTTCACCAGCGAACCTGGCGAATTCTTCGTGCACCGAAACATCGCCAACCTCGTCCCGCCGTGCGAGCCGGGGGCCGAACACCACGGCACTTCGGCGGCAATCGAATATGCGGTGCGATCGCTGAAGGTTGCCCACCTCATCGTTCTCGGCCACTCGGGCTGCGGCGGGGTCAGGGGCTGTCATGACATGTGCACCGGGCGGGCGCCCGAGCTCGAGAACGAAAGCTTCGTCGGCCGATGGCTCGACATCCTGCGGCCGGGATACGAGCGTGTTTCGGATCGGCAAGGTCTCGGGGACGAAGCGTCGACCCTGCGCGCGCTCGAGTGGGAGGCAGTGCGCGTATCGCTCGAGAACCTTGTCGGCTTTCCGTTCATCCGCGAGGCCGTCGAGAACGGCGCGCTCACGCTGCACGGCCTTTGGGCCGATATCGCCACGGGCGAGCTTTGGGGCTATGACCCCGCGGGCGAGACCTTCGAACCGCTCTGACGGACGTCAGCCGTCCAGCGCCGGCCGCCGTCGCCCGTTGCAGGGAAGAAGCACGCGTGCGCGCCCGAAGCGCGCGGTGAGCGACGCGACCGAATGGCCAAGGAACCCCATCGAGCAGACGGTCTTGCCCGAAATGGCGTCACATATGACCAGTTCGTCACCCTCGAACACCAGACGGAAGCCCTTTTCCGCCATTCCCCGTCGAAGTTCCGGCCAGTTCCCGGCCCGCTCGACCACCGGCAGAAGATGGGCGCGCAGGAGCGAGGCCGTCTCGGTGTCGAGCACTTCCGCATCCGCGGAGGTCCAGCGTGTCGGCTCAATCGCCATGGCAAAGTCGCCCTGATTTCGATGCATCACCATTGTCGCACCTTCCGTGACGTTCGTGATCCGGAACCCATTCTGGGCATGCGATTGGTTGAGATCGGGGCAACACCAAGGGAAAATTGCGAAGGGTTGTCCGAAAATCGAAGACAAC
>RFGD01000114.1 GCA_003696705.1 Alphaproteobacteria bacterium
ACGCGGGTCGCGCCGGGCGACTGGAAGCCCTACAAGATCGGCCCGGCCGTGCTCTATGAACGGCTCGGCATGGATTGCGTGCCCGTGGCAACGAATGTCGGTGTCTTCTGGCCGCGGATGAGCCTCTATCGCAAGCCCGGGCTTGCGGTGATCGAGTTCCTCGAGCGCATCCCCGCGGGCCTCGACCGAGAGACCTTCATGGCGCGCCTCGTCGAAGAGGTCGAGACGGCCTCGAACCGCCTGATGCGCGAGGCCGGTTTCGAAGTGGACGAGCGAAACCAGATCCACCGCCCCTGACGCGTGGGCCTGGCGCCTGACGGTGCCGCGGCGGGCCGTGGGCCGCGATCAGGCAGCGAGGCCCTTCGCGCCCATCTCGAGATACTTGCGCCGCCGGTCGCGGACCAGCGTCTTGCGCGATTTCTTGACGAGCGGCGACAGCATCTCGTCGATCGCGTCGCCGACGGCGGCAATCGTTTCCTCGGGATGGCGGTGGGCGCCGCCAATGGGTTCGGAAATGATTCTGTCGATGACGCCCAGCGCCTTCAGATCCTGCGCGGTAAGGCGCAGGGCCTCGGCGGCTTCGCGCATCTTCTCGGCGTTCTTCCACAGGATCGAGGCACAGCCTTCGGGGCTGATGACCGAATAGATCGAATGTTCGAGCATCGCCACGCGGTCGGCCGTTGCAAAGGCCACCGCCCCGCCCGAGCCCCCTTCGCCGATGATGACCGAGACGATGGGCACGCCGATCTTCAGGCATTTTTCGGTCGACCGGGCGATGGCTTCGGACTGGCCGCGTTCCTCGGCGCCCTTTCCGGGGTAGGCCCCGGGGGTGTCGACCAGCGTGATGACCGGCAGCCCGAAGCGGTCGGCAAGGTCCATGAGGCGCACCGCCTTCCGATAGCCTTCCGGGCGCGCCATGCCGAAGTTGCGCTCGATGCGGCTTTTCGTGTCCGTTCCCTTCTCGTGGCCGATGACCACGACCGGCCGATCGCGGAACCGGGCCATCCCGCCGACAACCGCGTGGTCGTCGGCGAAGTTCCGGTCGCCGGCAAGGGGCATCCAGTCGGTGAAGAGCGCCTCGACATAGTCAAGGCAGTGCGGACGGTTCGGGTGCCTTGCCACCTGGCACTTCCGCCAGGGCGACAGGTTGCGATAGAGCTCTTCGAGCAGGCGTTCGGCCTTCTCGTCGAGCGCGGCAACTTCCTTTTCGATGTCGATTTCGTCGTTCTCGCGGGCAAGCGCGCGCAGTTCCTCGGCCTTGCCTTCGATCTCGGCCAGGGGTTTCTCGAAATCGAGATAGCTCATCATTGCCGTCGTCCTCCGTCGGGCGGCTGCCGTCCGGCCCCGTATATGGCGCGGACGGCGGGCCACTGCAACAGGAACGGCAGTCGACGGCCGGACCGGCGTCTCAGCCGCCGATCATCTCGGCCTGGCGGACGATGACTTCGGCCTGGCGGATCGAGGCAAGATCCACAAGCCGCCCCTTGTAGACGGCGGCGCCGGCGCCCTCGGCCTTCGCCTTCTCCATGGCCGCAAGGATTTCGCGGGCTTCGGCCACCTGCTCGGGCGAGGGCGTGAACACCTGGTTGGCCAGGGCCACCTGTTTGGGGTGAATGGCCCATTTGCCGACCATGCCAAGCGTCGCGGCCCGGCGTGCCTGCGCAAGGAACCCCTCGTCGTCCGAGAAGTCGCCGAAGGGCCCGTCGACCGGCAGGACGCCATGGGTGCGGCAGGCAGCGACGATGGCGGCCATCGGCCAGTGCCAGGGATCGGCCCAGTACTTCTGGCCGTCGTGAAGCATGTAGTAGTTTTCCTGCGTGCCGCCGATCCCGGTCGTCTGCATGCCCATCGAGGCGGCGAAGTCGGCGGCCCCAAGGCTCATCGCCTGAAGCCGGGGCGAGGCCGCGGCGATTTCCTCGACATGGGCGATGCCGGCCGCCGTCTCGATGATGACCTCGATCCCGATGCGCTTCGCGCGGCCCTTCGCGCGCTCGACCGCCGTCACAAGAGCGTCGACGGCATAGATGTCGGCCGCGTTGCCGACCTTGGGAATCATGATCTGGTCAAGCCGTTCCGACGCGTTCTCGAGCAGCTCGACGACGTCGCGATACCAGAACGGCGTGTCCAGCCCGTTGATCCGCACCGACAGCGTCTTGTTGCCCCAGTCGATGTCCCCGATCGCCTCGATCACGTTTCGGCGCGCGGTTTCCTTGTCGTCGGGCGCGACCGAGTCTTCCAGGTCGAGGTTGATGACGTCGGCGGCCGAGGCGGCCATCTTCTCGAAGATCGCGGGCCGAGAGCCCGGGCCGAAAAGCTGGCAGCGGTTGGGACGGGCCGGGGGCGCGGGCTGTTCGCGAAAGCTCATCTGAAGGCTCCTTGGCAACGATCTTCCGAAATGGACCGCCCGAGCGATAGTATATTGCGCGGCGGCATTCAAGATGCCGCAACGCAGAAAGCCGCCGCCGGGTCGGAACCGCCGTCCGGGGCGGCTTACTGAAGATCCGCAAAAGCCCCCTGAAGCCGCCGCACCGCTTCCTCGAGCCGGGCGCGAGGGGTGGCGATGTTGAAGCGCAGGAAGGTCTCGCCCCCCGTACCGAAGGTGTCGCCGTGGCTCGCGGCAATCCGCGCGTCCTTCTCGACGCGGCGCGTGAAGTCCTCGGGCGCCATGCCGGTGCCAGAGAAGTCGACCCAGGCGAGGTAGGTTGCCTCGAGCGGCATCGGCCGAACCCCGGGGATGGCGGCGACGCCCTCGTTGAAGACCTGCTGGTTGACGGCGAGATAGCGCATCAGCCGATCCACCCAGTCCGCGCCTTCGGGACTGTAGGCGGCCGTTGCCATGTGAAGCCCGAAGGAATTGGGCGAGAGGCCGAGCGCCGCAAGCCGGGACGCGAAGTCGCGCCGCAGCGCGGGGTCGGGAATGATGACGTTGCCGGTATGGGCGCCGGCGATGTTGAAGGTCTTCGTCGCCGACGTCATCATCACCAGCCGGTCGAGGATCTCGGGGCAGGTGGTGGCCATCGGGTTGTGGCGATGGCCCGGAAAGACAAGGTCATGGTGGATCTCGTCCGAGACGACGAGGAGGTCGTGGCGCCTTGCGAAGGCCGCCACCTCGGCCAGTTCTTCCGCGGTCCAGACGCGCCCGCCCGGGTTGTGCGGCGAGCAGAGGATGAGAAGGCGCTCGTTGCCCGTCATTCGCGCGTCCCACGCCGGAATGTCGAGAACGTAGCGGTCCCCTTCACGGGCAAGGGGGCATTCCACGACCTTTCGGCCGGCGGCGCGAATGATGCG
>RFGD01000516.1 GCA_003696705.1 Alphaproteobacteria bacterium
TCATTGTCGGTGCGGGCTTCTCATGTGGGCATGAGGACGATGAAAAGAACACGGGCGATGATTGTTGGCGCTGCGCTGGCGGGCATGGCGACCCCGGCGGCGGCTGCCGACTGGGGCGCGGCCGAGGCCATCATTCAGCGCCTGATTTCCGAGGGCTACAACCAGATCCGGGTTGACCGGACCTGGCTCGGCCGCATCCAGATCGAGGCCAGAGGCACCGATGGCGAGCGTGAGGTCATCGTGAACCCGCGCACCGGCGAGATTCTGCGCGACTACCTGTATCGTGACGAGGACGACGACAAGGGGTCGGACGGCGCGCAGAATCAGCGCGATGACGACTCGGATGACCACAAGGGCCATGACGGCAACGACTCGGGCGACGATCACTCCGATGACGGGGGAGACGATCACTCGGATGGCGGAGACGGCGGCTCGAACGACGACTGAAGTGAACGCGAAGAACTTCACTCGGTCAGAGGCAGGGGCAGGTGAGAGACAAGGGCGCTCGGGGTATGCGTGACCTGATCATCGTGGTCGTCGTTCTGGTCATCCAGGGCGTAAGCGGCCTCTTTTTCGTGCTGGACATTCTTTCGGCACGCATCGGCATAACCACGACGCCCATAAGCTGGCAGCTTCGCGAACTTCTCGAGATCGGCGCCGCGCTCGGGCTGCTGGCGGGCTTCCTGTTCGGCGCCTACGCGCTCTGGCGCATGCTTCACCGTTCGCGAAAGGCCGAGGACGCGCTGCGCCAGGCCTCGGCGGCCTTCATGGACATCCTTGACGAGAAGTTCGACGAGTGGGGGCTGACGCCGGCCGAGCGCGATGTCGCGCTGTTTTCCATCAAGGGCCTGTCGACCCGAGAGATAGCCCAGTTGCGTCAGACCAGCGAAGGCACGATCAAGGCGCAGGCGAACGCAATCTACCGAAAGGCGGGGGTATCGGGACGCCCGCAGCTTCTGAGCCTGTTCATCGAGGACCTGATCGACGGGAGGGTCGCGGACGTGGCGCGTCAGGCCATCGCCGCCGGCAATGGCGACCGGTCCCGCAACGGCAACGGCGACGAGGCGCCGGCGCCTCAGCGGCGGAAACGTTCGATCAGCCGTTGAAGGGGCGAGATCTCGGCCGGGTCTTCCCCTTGCGAATTGGCGGAGAGGTCGCGCTGGGGGGCGCGTGGGGCCGGCGTGTCCTCCTGAGGAGGCCGACGGCCAGCGGCGCCCTTTCTGGACGACTTCCCGCCCTTCGGCGACGTCCCGAGCGCGTTCATGAACGCCTGCGTGTCGCCCCGGGCGAGGGCCGGCGCTGCCCGGGCCAGGGCGTCGAGGAGCGGCTCGAGCCATTCTCCGTCGGCCTTCGCGAAGTCACCAAGGACCCAGCCGGTGACGCGGGACTTGTCGCCGGGATGACCGATGCCGATTCGCACGCGCACGAAGTCCGGCCCGATATGCTCCTGGATCGAGCGCAATCCGTTGTGACCGGCGTGACCGCCGCCCGTCTTGACCCGAACCTTGCCGGGCGCAAGGTCCAGCTCGTCATGGAAGACGATGATGTCGCCGGGCAGGAGCTTGAAGAAGCGCGCGGCCTCGCCCACGGACTGTCCCGAGCGGTTCATGTAGGTTTCAGGCTTGAGAAGGATGACCCGTTCGCCGTCGAGCCGCCCCTCGGTCACCAGGCCCTGGAACTTCCGGCGCCAGGGCGGGAAGCCATGCGCCGCGGCAATGCGGTCGACAGCCATGAAGCCGACATTGTGCCGGTTCCGTTCGTATTTCGGGCCCGGATTTCCAAGGCCGACCAGAAGTCGCATGGTGCTTCCGTCCTCCTCTCACGGGCCGCCCGACGGGTGCCGTCATGGCGGTCCGAAACGAAAAGGCGCGGGACCCGGCATGGCCCCGCGCCGAAAGCATCACGGCTTGCGCCGGTTCGCCAGGGCTCAGCCTTCCTTTTCGGCCTCTTCGCCGCCGGCCTCTGCTTCCGCCTCGGCCTCGCCCTCGGCCTCTTCCGCGGCCGCGCCGCCGCCCGGCGCCGAGATGTTCGCGATCACGAAGTCACGGTCTTCGATGACCGGCTCGGCGTCCTCGGGAAGCTCGAAGTCGGAAATGTGGATGACATCGCCGAAATCATAGTTGGTGAGGTCGATCGAGATCTTCTCGGGGATGTGCGTGGCGGGAACGCGAAGCTCGACTTCCGGACGGACGACGACCAGCGTCCCGCCCTTGCGGATGCCCTTGCACTCTTCCTCGTTCAGGAATTCGACCGGGACGAAGACCTCGACCTTCTGCCGGCGCGACACGCGCATGAAGTCGACGTGGATGGGCAGCCCGTTGATGACGTTGCGCTGCACCTCGCGGCAAAGGACGACGTCCTTCTGGTCACCGTGGTTCACGGTGATGAGCGTCGACAGGAAGCGCCCTGCGCGCAGCCGTTTCAGCAGTTCGTTGGCGTTCACGTTGATCATGGCCGGCGCCTTGCCGCCGCCGTAGATCACGCCCGGCACCTTGCCGGCGCGGCGCGCAGAGCGAGCGGCCCCCTTGCCGCCTTTCTCGCGCGTTTCCGCGTTGATGACGATGTCAACCATGTTCCATTCTCCTTGGGTCGTCGGGCCGCCGGATTCCTCCAAGGGTGTAATCCGGCGATAGCCGGGTCCTATAGGCGAGATCGCGGCAAATGCAAAGGGCAAATCGCGTCCCGCGATGTCGCGCCCGTGTCGCGCCTGCGTCGCCCCCGGCCGCAGACCCGGGCGGCGTCATTCCCAGTCGCCCGAGAAGCCTTTCGGCACCAGAAGGACGTCGCGCCCAAGGTCGGAGACGCGCTTGCGTCCGCAAAGCGCCATAGTGGTGTCAAGCTCTCGGTGGATGATCTCGAGCGCCCGCGTCACCCCCTCTTCCCCCATGGCGCCAAGGCCGTAGACGAAGGCGCGCCCGATGTAGGTGCCCCGGGCCCCCATCGCGACCGCCTTCAGGACATCCTGGCCCGAGCGTATGCCGCCGTCGAAATGGATCTCGACCTTGTCGCCGACGGCCTCGACGATCGAGGGCAGCGCCCGGATGGAGCAGATGGCGCCGTCAAGCTGGCGTCCGCCGTGGTTCGACACGACGATGGCGTCGGCGCCGACATTGGCGGCCATGCGCGCGTCCTCGGCGTCCAGGATGCCCTTGAGGATCAGTTTGCCGCCCCACATGTCCCGCAGACGCTCGACCTTCGACCAGTCGAGCTGGGGGTCGAACTGTTCCGCGGTCCAGGACGAGAGCGAGGACGCGTCGGTCACGCCCTTGGCATGGCCGACGATGTTTCCGAAGAAGCGCCGCCGCGTGCCCAGCATGCCAAGCCCCCAGCGGACCTTCGTCATCATGTCCAGAACGGACGACGGCGTCAGTTTCGGGGGCGCCGACAGGCCGTTCTTCAGATCCTTGTGGCGCTGGCCGAGGATCTGCAGATCAAGCGTCAGGACAAGCGCCGAACAGCCGGCGTCCCTCGCGCGTTCGACGAGCCGTCGGACGAAGTCCTGATCGCGCATCACATAGAGCTGGAACCAGAACGGCCGGGTCGTATGGGCGGCGACATCCTCGATCGAGCAGATGGACATGGTCGAAAGGGTGAACGGCACGCCGAAGCGCTCGGCGGCGCGGGCGGCCTTGATCTCGCCGTCGGCGCACTGCATGCCGGTCAGTCCCACGGGCGCCAGGGCGACCGGCATCGCCACGTCCTCTCCGATCATGGTCGTGCGCGTCGAGCGCCCCTCCATGTCCACGGCAACACGCTGACGCAGGTGAATCTTCTGATAGTCCGAAACGTTCTCGCGGAAGGTCTGCTCGGACCACGAGCCGCTTTCCGCATAGTCATAGAACATCCGCGGCACCCGCCGCCGGTAAAGCGACTTCAGGTCGTCAATGCAGGTGATGACGGTCATGGGGAACCCCTTGCGCTTCCTTCTTTCCGGTAGCAAGCGGCCCCGTGGAATGCAAGCAAATCGGCGCGTGACATCGGCCCTTCCCTGTGGTCGTTAGAAGGCACAAAGAGAGGGACGCATGGACAGCATCATCCTTTACGGATTTCTTGGGAGCCTCGTTGCCGGCGTGGCCACGGCGGTGGGCGCGCTGCCCATATTCTTCGGACGCGGGATGTCGCGGAAGGCCTCGGATGTCCTTCTGGGCTTCTCTGCCGGGGTCATGCTTGCCGCGTCGTTCTTCTCGCTTCTCATCCCCGGGATCGAGATCGCCGAGGCGCAGTTCGGCGGCCGTGCGGCGGCGGCCGGCGTGGCCGTCATCGCCTCGCTCATGGGCTTTGCCTTTGTCCTCGGCCTCAACGAGGCGCTGCCGCACGAGCACTTCCAGAAGGGATACGAAGGGCCGGCCGAGGAAAAGGCCGCGCTGGCCAAGGTCTGGCTGTTCGTCATTGCCATCACGATCCACAATTTCCCCGAGGGTCTGTCGATCGGCGTGGGCTTCGGCACCGGCGACATCAAGGACGGTCTTGCGCTCATGACCGGCATCTCGCTTCAGGACATCCCCGAGGGGCTGGCCGTCGCGGTGGCCCTTGTCGGCCGCGGCTATGACCGGCGCAAGGCCTTCTTCGTTGCGGCCATGACCGGCGCGGTCGAACCCGTGGCCGGCCTTCTGGGCGCAACCGCGGTCGCGGTGGCGTCGACGCTTCTGCCCTGGGGGCTCTGCTTTGCGGCCGGGGCGATGCTCTATGTCATCAGCCACGAGATCATTCCCGAAACGCACCGCCACGGGCATGAACGGCTTGCGACCGTCGGCCTTGCGGTCGGCCTGGCCCTCATGATGTTTCTGGACGTCGCGCTGGGTTAGCGCTTCGGCGCTTGCGCTCAGGCGCTGTGGGCACCCTCGGCCAGGCCGCGCACGAACGACAGGACCGCCTCCGGGCTGTCGCCGCGACCGATGCGCTCGACGATGGCCGAGCCGACAACGGCGCCGTCGGCAACGCGCGCGATCTCTCTGGCCGCTTCAGGGGTCTTGATGCCGAACCCGACGACGACGGGAATTTCGGTATGGCGCTTGATGCGCGCGACCTCGGGCGCAACGGCGGCCGCATCGGCCGAGGCGGCGCCGGTGATGCCGGTGATCGACACGTAATAGAGAAACCCGGACGTGTTCTGCAGCACCTTCGGAAGACGGCGGTCGTCGGTCGTGGGCGTCGCCAGGCGGATGAAGTGGATGCCGGCCTCCATGGCGGGAATGCACAGCTCGTCATCCTCTTCCGGCGGCAGATCGACAACGATGAGCCCGTCGACGCCAAGTCGCTTCGCGTCGTCGAGGAAGCGTTCCACCCCGCGGTTGTAGATCGGGTTGTAGTAGCCCATGAGGACGATCGGCGTGGTCTCATCCTCGGCACGGAACGCCGCGACCATGTCGAGCGTGCGCTGAAGCGTCTGACCGGCGGCAAGGGCGCGCTGACCGGCGAGCTGGATGGTCGGGCCGTCCGCCATCGGGTCGGTGAAGGGGATACCAAGTTCGATGATGTCCACGCCGGCGTCCGGAAGGCCCTTCATGATCTCGAGGGACGTCTCGTAGTCCGGGTCGCCCGCCATCATGTAGGCCACGAAGGCCTTCCGTCCGTTTTCCCGAAGCTCGGCGAATCGCTTCTCGATCCGGGTCATTGGCACCCCCCTTGCGGTTTCGCCAACATCTGCGACAACGGGCGACGGAAATCAATGCGCGTTCTGGGCGTTCTCCGGCGCCGGGACCTTGAAGTGGGCCGCACCAGCACATAGAAGCCTTGCAACCCTCAAGGAGTTGCACAGATGGGCTTCAAGACCGGCATCGTCGGGTTGCCGAACGTCGGAAAATCGACCCTGTTCAATGCGCTGACCCGCACGGCCGCGGCGCAGGCGGCGAACTTTCCCTTTTGCACGATCGAGCCGAATGTGGGCGAGGTGGCCGTCCCGGATCCGCGCCTGAACAAGCTGGCCGAGATCGCCGGCTCGAAAGAGATCATCCCGGCCCGGATGACCTTCGTCGACATCGCCGGGCTCGTCCGCGGCGCGTCGAAGGGCGAGGGGCTCGGCAACCAGTTCCTCGCCAATATCCGGGAGGTCGACGCGATCGCCCACGTTGTCCGCTGCTTCGAGGATACGGACGTGACGCATGTCGAAGGTCGCGTCGATCCCGTCGCCGATGCAGAGACGATCGAGACGGAACTGATGATCGCCGACCTCGAGTCGATCGAACGCCGCCTGCAGAACCTTGTGCGAAAGGTCCGCGGCGGCGACAAGGAAGCCATTGCCCAAGAGCGTCTCCTCAAGGCCGCGCAGGAGGCCCTGGGGGCCGGCCGGCCCGCGCGAACCGTGTCGGTCGCCGAGGACGATGCGCGCACCTGGCAACAGCTTCAGCTTCTGACCCAGAAGCCCATCCTCTATGTCTGCAACGTGGACGAGGCCTCGGCTGCGACCGGCAACGAATATTCGGACCGGATCGCCGAGAAGGCGCGGGCCGAGGGCGCGGCGCATGTCGTCATCTCGGCCCGTATCGAGGAAGAGATCAGCCAGCTTGAAGCCGACGAGGCCAGGATGTTCCTCGAAGAACTCGGTCTCGAAGAGCCCGGGCTCGATCGGCTCATCCGCGCCGGTTACGAACTTCTGGGGCTTCAGACCTATTTCACCGTCGGGCCGAAGGAGGCACGCGCCTGGACGATCCGCAAGGGCACGCGCGCACCGCAGGCCGCTGGAGTCATCCATGGCGATTTCGAACGCGGGTTCATCCGCGCCGAAACCATCTCCTTCGAGGATTATGTGGCCTGCGGCGGCGAGCAGGGCGCCCGGGAAGCGGGAAAGATGCGAATCGAGGGGAAGAACTACGTGGTGGCGGACGGCGACGTCCTGCACTTCCTCTTCAACGCCTGATCTCCGACGCCCGACCGGCCGACGCGCCCGGAGAGGGCCATCTGACACTTGCCATTCCGCGCCGGCGCAAATAGACAGTCCAGCGGAGACGTGGCCGAGTGGTCGAAGGCGCTCCCCTGCTAAGGGAGTAGACGGGAAACCGTCTCGAGGGTTCGAATCCCTTCGTCTCCGCCA
>RFGD01000115.1 GCA_003696705.1 Alphaproteobacteria bacterium
GAACGTTTTCACAAGCTGGTAGGCGCCGATCCGATGAATGTGGCGGGTTTCGAGATCGCGAACGGAACCTACCCGACCTTCACGGCCGAGGCGTCCCGGGAATATGTGCTGTCTGGCACCAGCGCGCGCTTTCGCCCCTTCGTCGAGGCACAGGCGGGCGTCGAAACACTGGTGCGCGTCGGCGCCGACCTGACGCTGGGCAGCTTCGGGCGAGGTGGTCTTCGGATGCGCGACACGGTGACGGGCCAGCGCCTGCCGGCCATCGCGGGGGCGGCCGAGGCGGGCACGTCCCTTCTTCTGGGCGCGGATACCGCCTGGGTCGCCGACAGCCAGTATCTTCCCGCGTCGCTTGGCTACCGGCTGACGGATGCGCGCTCGCGGCTGCGGGCCGGCGTGCACTGGGCCGCGGGCCGGACGAGCGTCTTCTACGGCGTGACCTACCTGTCGCCCGAGTTCGAAGCCCAGCCCGAAGGTCAGCTTGTCGGTTCGTTCACCTGGCGCCACAAGTTCTGAGCGCGGGCTTCGGCCTAGGCAATCGGCGCGCCTTCTGCTAGGCTTTTGCAAAACGGGCAACAAGCCCGAGCATACAAGAGGCAGGCAGCAAGGCATGGAAGCGCGCTATCGCGGCACGTTCGTCATTTCATGGGCACAGGCCTTCATCGACGGCACGCCGGCCGGGCCGGCCGAGATGCCGGCCGTCGGCGCGAAGTGGCGCTGGACCGGCCGCGTCCTGCGGCTCGATGCGCCGGACGCCGCGCTCATCCTCGACCGGCCGGCGGGCGAGGCCGACATCCGCGGGCGCATCGCCCGGGCGGCCCGTCGGCGTTTCGGTATCCGCGTCCCTTCGACCGAGCCCGCCCCCGTCGGCGAGGGCGCCTTCGTCGTCTCGGACGGTGAGACGGAATATCAGGTTCTGCCCATCGACACCGGCGGAAGAAAGGGCGGCATTCTGGCCTTTCCCGGGGCGCTGCCCCCTTCGGACACCGAACTGACCGTCGTCGCCAGGGCGGATCAGCGGCCGGCACTCAGCCGTCGGGCGGGGGGCGATGCCGGTCTCATCTGCTTCACGCCGGGCACGCTTGTCGACACGCCCGACGGCCCGCGTCCGATCGAGCATATCCGTCCGGGCGACTTCGTTCTGACCCGTGACAGCGGCCCGCAGCCCGTGCGCTGGGTGGGAAGCCGGCGCATCAGCGGGGCACGGCTCTTCGCGACGCCCGAGCTTCGGCCGGTGCGCATCCGCGCCGGCGCCTTCGACACCGACCGGCCGGTGGCCGATCTGGTCGTGTCGCCGCGCCATCGGATCCTTCTTCGCGGCGCGGCCGCGCGGCTCCTCTTCAACGAGGCCGAGGTTCTTGTCGCGGCGGCCGATCTGGTCAACGATCGCTCGGTCCTGATCGATCATTCGCTGCGCGAGACGACCTATCTTCACCTCCTTCTGGACCGACACGAGATCATCCGCGCCAACGGGATCGAGGCGGAAAGCTTCCTGCCCGACGAAGCGGCGATCGCGGCGCTCGACCCTTCGGCCCGCGAAAGCCTCCTGTCCGAGGTTTCGGGTCTTGCGGAAGGCGAAGACGTCTGCGGCGGCCCGGCGCGCCGGTGCCTCAGCCGCCCGGAGGCCGCGCTTCTTCTTTACGACGGCCGGCTCAGCGCCTGACGGGGCGGGCGGGCCGGGCCATTTGGCCGTTGACACCTGACAGCAGGGCGCTATAAGCCCACCGTTCCCGGCCCCGCGGCCGGGGGTGAACTGGTGTTGGTGGCCCCCGCAAGGGGATGCCTGTCGCCCGCAAGGGAAAGGACAACGCCCTTCTGAAACATGGAAGGAGATCAGACGTGACCAAACGCACGGCTGCCAAGTACAAGATCGACCGCCGGATGGGAGAAAACATCTGGGGCCGGCCGAAATCCCCCGTCAACCGGCGCCCCTACGGGCCGGGTCAGCATGGTCAGCGCCGCAAGGGCAAGATGTCCGACTTCGGCCTGCAGCTGCGCGCCAAGCAGAAGCTGAAGGGCTACTACGGCGACATCACCGAGAAGCAGTTCCGCCGCATCTATGCCGAGGCCGAGCGGATGCGCGGCGACACCGGCGAGAACCTGATCGGTCTTCTCGAGCGCCGTCTCGATGCCGTCGTCTACCGCGCCAAGTTCGTGCCGACGATCTTCGCCGCGCGCCAGTTCGTCAACCACGGCCATGTGCTGGTCAACGGTCGCCGCGTCAACATTCCCTCCTACCGCGTGCGCGAAGGCGACGTGGTCGAGGTCAAGCCGGCTTCCAAGCAGCTTGCGATCGTGCTCGAGGCCGTCCAGCTGGCCGAGCGTGACGTGCCGGACTACATCGAGGTTGACCATTCCAAGATGACCGCCAAGTTCGTGCGCGTTCCGCAGCTTGCCGACGTGCCTTATCCGGTCATGATGGAACCGAACCTCATCGTCGAATACTACGCGATGAACTGACCGGTTCGAGAGATGCGAATTTCGGGGGCGGTGCTTCGGCGCCGCCCTTTTTTCTTCGGCCGAAACCTTTTTGCCGACCGGCGGCCCGGAGCCGGGCTTTCGGGGGTCCCGCCAGTCGGTCCGGATCAGCGCCACTGCCCCGGCGAAAGAAGGGCCGGGAAGCGGCCCTGATCGACGAGCCAGTCGGTGGCCACCGCCCCCACCCACATCATCACCAGTGCAAGCCAGGCGGTTCCGACGAAGATCGACCCGCCCGAGACACCGGCGCCGATGGCGCAGCCGCCGGCCAGCATGCCGCCAAAGCCCATGAGCGCCGCGCCGAGCATCGCGCGGCGCATGGAGATGGCGCCGTCGAAGCCCTGCAGGCGGAATTCCCCGCTTGCGAAGGCCGCCGCGGCCGAGCCCAGAAAGACCCCCGCGATCATGCCGATCTCGAAGCCCGGGGTGGCGCCCTCGTCCAGAAGGAACATGAGCGTCCGCGCCGACGGGCCGGTGAAGGACATGCTTTCGACGGTGACGGGGGTAAATGACACCTGTGCCGCCTGCCAGGTCAGGACCCATCCCACGGCCACGGCAAAGCCGACGCCCGAGCCCATGAAGAGCCGGCCGACGCCGATCCGGTGCCGCCAGGAAAGCCAGAGCGCAAGGGCCGCAAGGCCAAGCCCGATGGCAAGCCCCGCCGCGGGTCCGGCGCCGGCGGCGGCCAGAAGGTCGACATTGCCGCCCCCCGAGGTGGTCCAGAGCTCGGCCAGCGCGTTCCGGTAGGGCGAGAGAACGCCCCGCAAGCTCATCTGCGCGGAGACGGCAAAGATGAGCCCCGACACCACCGACCGAAGGTTGCCCGTGGCGGCAAGAACAAGAAGTCGTCCCGAACAGCCACGGGCAAGGATCATGCCGGCGCCGAACATGAGGCCGCCGATGACCGCACCCGACCATGAGCCGGTGATCGACATCATGCGCGCCGAACCCGGATCGAAGGCCCCTGCAAGGACCGCGCCCTGAACCCAGACCAAGGCCGTCGAAAAGCACAGAAGCCAGACAGCGAAACGCGCGGCTGGCTGTCCGCGTGCAAACTCGACGGTTGCGGCGCGAAGACAGAAGGCCGAACGCTGAGCGGCAACACCGAAGATGACGCCGGCCGCCAGACCGATCATGGCAAGGGCGGCGGGCTCGCCGACCGCGTCGAAGAAGGCTGCAAGGTCCATGTCGCGGATCCCGTCGTTCGTTCGGCACCTGCCTACCCGGTCCTCTGCGGCGCAGCATTGATCTGGCTCAAGAGGGTGCGGGGGTGTCGGACATGGCGATTTCCTGTGGCGGTTCAGCCTCGAAGGGCGTAATGCGGCATCATGTTCGCGCGTCGGCATATCCCGATTTCCGAAGTCCACCGTCTGCCGGCCTGGCGCCGGCCCGCGGCACTTCTTGCGGTCATGGCGGCGGCGATGCCGATTTCGTTCGCGACCTGGTCGGCGCTTCTCAACAACTTCGTGATCGAGGCGGCGCAATTCGATGGTGTCGCCATTGGCTGGCTGCACACCGTCCGAGAGATCCCGGGCTTTCTGGCCATCGGGGTTCTCCTTGTGCTGGTCGTGCTGCGCGAACAGTGGCTTGCGCTCCTGTCGCTGGCGCTTCTCGGGGTGGCGACGGCCATCACCGCCTGGTTTCCGAGTTTTGGCGGGCTTCTCTTCGTAACGCTCCTGAGCTCGATCGGCTTTCACTACTACGAGACGGTGAACCAGTCGCTGCAATTGCAGTGGCTGTCGAAGGCCGAGGCGCCGCGGGTCCTGGGTCGCCTCACCGCGGTGGGGGCGGCCGCATCGTTCGTGGCCTATGGCATCCTGGTCGCCGGGTGGAAGACGCTGGGTCTTGATTATGCGACGGTCTACATGACGGCCGGCAGCGTGACGCTGGCGCTCACGCTGTTTGCCTTTCTCGCCTATCCAAGATTCGAGGGCAGCGTCACCCAGCACCGCCACATGGTTCTGCGCCGGCGCTACTGGCTCTACTACCTTCTTCAGTTCATGGCGGGTGCCCGGCGACAGATCTTCGTCGTTTTCGCCGCCTTCATGATGGTCGAGCGCTTCGGCTTCGAGGTGCACGAGGTGACGGCGCTTTTCCTTCTGAACTTCATCGCCAACATGATCTTTGCGCCCGTCATGGGGATCGCCGTCCACCGCTTCGGCGAGCGGCGTGCCCTCGTGTTCGAATATGTGGGGCTTGTGGCAATCTTCATGGCCTACGCGGGGATCTATGCCTTTGGCTGGGGCGCCGTCGTGGCGGCGACGCTTTATGTCCTCGATCATCTGTTCTTCGCGCTGGCCTTTGCGCTCAAGACCTATTTCCAGAAGATCGCCGATCCCCGCGACATGGCACCCACGGCGGCCGTCGCCTTCACCATCAACCACATTGCCGCGGTGTTCCTTCCGGCGCTTCTGGGCTATCTTTGGGTTCTCTCGCCGAAGATCGTCTTC
>RFGD01000517.1 GCA_003696705.1 Alphaproteobacteria bacterium
CGCACCCTGGATGGGCCCATCTTGCGGGGCGTCGAGGCGCGGCGCCTTGGCCAGATGACCGACGCCCTTCAGGAGATCTATGCCCAGCCGGCGCATCTTGTCCGGCGAGAGCGCGAACAGATCATCCATGGCCCGACCGACCTGCTGGAGGCCATCCTGAAAGAGGGCGAGAAGGGGCTTGCGCTCCAGCGCTACAAGGGTTTGGGAGAGATGAACCCGGACCAGCTCTGGGAGACGACGCTTGATCCCGATGCGCGCACGCTTCTGCAGGTTCGCATCAACGACCTGGCCGAGGCGGACGATCTCTTCACCAAGCTGATGGGCGATGTTGTCGAACCGCGGCGCGAGTTCATCCAGAAGAACGCGCTGAGCGTCGAAAACCTCGACTTCTGACCCGATGTGGGCGCGCCCGATGCGTTTGCGCCCGCCCGGGAGATCACCCTGCCTCGCGCGAAGCCGGTGGCGACGCGCCGCATGATCGCGGCGCGCTTCCCTCCTGCCCCAAAGCCACCTCTGCCTTGCCATACGCCGGCTGATGGGCCGAGCGCGCCGGGCCCTGCGTCGTGAGGGGCAATGCGCGTGCCACGGCCCAGGCGCGATGCCTCTGGCAACCTCTCACGCCCGATAGCGATCCGTTTGTTCCCGAGGCGACCGCGTGAAAGAATGCGGCCCATGATATCGCCCGATCCGACGGAGCCATCCTTCGTCGGCTTCGCGGCCCCTGAAGAGCCGAAACGCCATGCCAACGCCCCACCACATCTTCACCCCGCTCGAGCTGCCGAATGGCACCCGCCTGAAGAACCGGATCGTGAAGGCCGCGATGTCCGATTCCCTCGGCGATGGTCGCGGCAACCCGACCGGCGCGCAGCTGCGGCTTTACGAACGCTGGGCCAGAGGTGGTGTTGCCGTCTCGATCATCGGCGAGGTTCAGGGCGACCCGAACTTTGCGGAACGGCCGGGAAACCTCGTCCTGGACGCCGGATCCGATGCAAAGGCGTTTCGGGAACTCGCGCGGGCCGGGTCCGTGAACGGCGCCCGGCTGTGGCTGCAGCTTGGCCATGCGGGCGCCCTTGCGCCGCCCTCTATCGGCACGCCCAAGGGGCCAAGCGCCCTTGACCTGCCCGGGCTTCGCGCACAGGAGCTGAGCCTGCCGGAAATCCGCGCCCTGCCCGACCATTTTGCCCGCACGGCGCGCCTGGCGGCATCCCTGGGCTTTGGCGGCGTCGAGATCCATGCCGCCCACGGTTTCCTTCTGAGCCAGTTCCTTTCGCCCCTGTTCAATCGCCGGGGCGACGCCTACGGCGGCACTCTCCGCAACCGGATGCGGCTTCTGCTCGAGGTCGTCGAAGCGGTGCGGGCCGCGGTCGCCCCGGGCCTTGCCGTCGCCGTCAAGATCAACGCGACGGACCAGCTCGAAGGCGGCCTCGTACCCGAAGACGCGCTGGATGTGGTGTGCGAAATCGGCAGGACGGGCGTCGACCTCATCGACATCAGCGGCGGCACCTACTTCCCCGGTGCGCGGTCCAGTTCCGACAGGGCGGCCACCGGACCCTACTTTCTCGACTTCGCGAGCGCGGCGCGGCGCCTGACGCCGGCCCCGCTGATGGCGACCGGCGGTTTCAAGCACGGGCACGAGGCGGAAGCGGCCATCGCCAGCGGTTGCGTGGACGCCGTCGGCCTTGCCCGTGCCATGGTCCTGGACCCCGACCTACCGTCCACCTGGAGAAACGGCGGCCCGGACCCGCGCTTCCCTCGGTTCAGGTCGGCGCCGCCCGGTGGTGTCACGGCCTGGTTCACGATGCAGCTTGCCCGTATCGCCGAAGCCGGGGGACCCGATCCGGATCTGGACGTCACCGCGGCGCTCGAGGCCTACGAG
>RFGD01000518.1 GCA_003696705.1 Alphaproteobacteria bacterium
ACCACGGCCGGCGACAGGACGCGGCTGTCGGCCTGCTGGATGCCCTGCTGCGCGGCGATCTCTTGCAGGCGGTTCAGGAAGTATTCGTAGACCGAGCGCAGCGCATCGGCCTTGCGGGTCAGTTTCTGAAGCTCGACGAGGTCCTGCGACTGGCTCTGGATCCGCGCTTCGGTTTCCTCGACCGAGGCCGAAAGCCCCTTGATCTGGGCGCGGGTGCGCTCGACGGCCGTCTCGGCGCCCTTCATGAGCTGAAGGTAACGCGACCGGAAAACCCGGTCCTCCATGGCGGCCGTCGGGGCGCGGTCGCCGGCCACCTCGGCGGCCGCGGCGGCCATGGCCGCCTTGTCGCCCGTGTCCCAGGCCGCGCGCAGGCGCTGGAGCCGGGCTTCGGCGTCGGCAAGGCCGGCCCTGAGGGTGGCGATGCGCTCTCGGGTGTCCTTGGCCTGCCGGTTCAGCGCCTCCAGCGCCTCGGGGCTGATGAGCTCGGTGCGGGCGTTGAAGTCCTTGACCGCCGTCTCGGCCTCGGCCAGCTCCTTCTCGAGCGAGGCGACGCGCTCGGTCAGCCAGTCGGTGGCTTGCCGGGTCGCCTCGAACTTGGCGTCAAGCTGGTTGAGGATATAGAGATCGGCCAGCGCATTGGCGAGCCGCGCCGATTTCTTCGGATCGGTCGTCGTGACCGACAGCGTGAAGACATAGCTGTTGCGCTTGTTCGCGGCGGCGATGCGGCTTCGGACGGCGGCCACGGTCTGGTCGAGCACCTGCTCGGCCGTCGGGGGCGGCGCGGGCGGGACCGGTCCCAGGACCCATTCGCGGACCATCCGCCGAAGCGTTCCGATGGTGAAGCGCGGCGGCTCGCGCAGGGTGGCGTTGAACTCGGGGTCGGCGACGAGGTTCTCGCGCTCGACGAGTTTGCGGACGAGCCCGCGCGAGGTCATGACCTCGAGCTCGGTGTTGATCGTCGCGGTGTCCGCCGAGAGCCCCGAGACGACGCCTTCAAGGTCGAGGACCTTGTTCTGGCGCGCCTCGAGCGCAAGCGACGCGGTCGCCGTATACATGGGCACGGCCCGCACGAAGACGTAATAGCCGGCGATGGCCAGTGCCAGAAACATGCCGACAAGAAGCCAGAGCTTGCCGCGCCAGAGCGT
>RFGD01000116.1 GCA_003696705.1 Alphaproteobacteria bacterium
AATGTCGGCGTGAACCCCGAGGACGAGGAAGCCCCCGCCCCCGTCGCCGAGGGCATGGTCGTCAGGTGGGATCCGACGGCGCCGTCGAACTGGCGCTCGACCGAGGCGCTCGAGGCCTGGCTCCTGCGCCACGGCCGGATCGGCATCGCCGGGGTGGACACGCGCCGGCTGACCCGCGCCATCCGCAACCAGGGCGCCCCGCATGTGGCGCTGCAACACGACCCGCAGGGGAACTTCGACCTCGAGGCACTGATTGCCGCCGCCCGCGACTTTCCGGGCCTTGTCGGCCGTGACCTGGCGCGGGAAGTGACCTGCCGCCAGTCCTACCGCTGGACGAGCACCCGCTGGCAATGGCCCGACGGTTTCGGCGAGCTCGAGGCGCCGCGCCACAAGGTGGTCGCGCTCGACTACGGCGCCAAGCGCAACATCCTTCGCTGTCTCGCCTCGGCCGGCTGCGAGGTCACCGTCCTGCCGGCGACCGCAACCGCGGACGAGGTGCTGGCCCACGACCCCGACGGCGTCTTCCTCTCCAACGGGCCGGGCGACCCCGCGGCCACCGGCGAATATGCCGTGCCGATGATCCGAGAGATCCTGGACCGCACCGATCTGCCGATCTTCGGCATCTGCCTTGGGCACCAGATGCTGGCCCTCGCCCTTGGGGCCCGGACCGTCAAGATGAGCCACGGCCACCACGGGGCCAACCATCCGGTGAAGGATCTCGAGACCGGCAAGGTCGAGATCACCTCGATGAACCATGGCTTCACCGTCGACAGCCAGACCCTGCCCGACGGCGTGGTCGAGACGCATGTGTCGCTGTTCGACGGCACCAACTGCGGCATCCGCATGGCCGACCGGCCCGTCTTCTCGGTCCAGTATCACCCCGAGGCAAGCCCCGGCCCGCAGGACAGCTTCTACCTGTTCGAGCGTTTCGCCGACGCGATGAAGGCGCGCGCCAGCGCCTGAGCCGGCGCCCCTGCCCGGGGGCTGGGCGGCTTGTTGCGCCCACGGTTAACCGGCCGTTAACCACGCCCTGCCAATGCTCTTCTCCGGGGACACCTACGGGGAAGGGTAATGACACGAGGCGCCACGCGCCGCGCGACCGCCGCCGGCCTGCGGCCGGTCGGGGCCGCGGCATCCCGGCACCAGGCCGGAACGAGGGACCGCCGCCCGGGGGGAATGCGGCGGCTTCGCCTTGGCGAGGCGCTGATCGACATCGGTTCGATCACCCCCGACCAGCTGGCCCGCGCCCTCGCGCTTCAGGCGACGGAGGCCGCCCGCCTCGGAGAGATCCTGCGCCTTCGCGGTCTCGTGACCGACGCCGAGATTGCCAGGGCCCTCGCCCATCAGTCGGGGCTGGAGCTCGTGGATCTCGAGCGGGTGGCGCCGGACCCTTCCATCGTGGCGCTGGCCGATCCGGCGGCCGCCGCGCGCCTTCAGGCGATCCCCGTCACGCGCGAGGGTGACACGCTGGTCGTCGCGGCGGCACATGCCGACGTGACCGGCCTTCCCGGCGCACTGGGACTTCCGCCAGGCCCCTTCCGCCTTGCCATCGCGCCACAGGACCAGATCGAGCGCGCCCTTCACCGCCACTTCGGCGCCGCGCTGGCCCGGCGCGCGGCCGAGGCCGTCCCCGAGGCGCTCAGCTGCCGGGGGTTCGGTGTCCCGGGCAAACGCATGGTCGCGGTCTGGCCGCTTGGCCTTGCGCTTCTTGCCGTTCTTGCCTGGCCGGCCACGATCTTCACGGCGCTTTTCGCCGCGGCCGCCGTCCTGGCCTTCGCCTCGGCCGCACTCAGGCTTGTCAGCCTTCTTGGCATGCTGCGCGGCCCCGGCCCGGGCCCGGGCACGACAACGGAGGACGCCGGCCGCCGTCCGCTCCCGGTGATAAGCGTCCTGGTGCCGCTCTTTCGCGAAGGGGATATCCTGCCCAGCCTGATCGGGCGGCTTGGCGCGCTCGACTACCCGCCCGAACTTGCCGACGTCTGCCTCGTTGTCGAGGCGGTCGACACCGCCACGCTTGACGCCCTTCGGGCCGCCGCGCTGCCGCGGAACTTCCGCGTGATCGTCGTGCCCGACGGCCTGCCACGCACGAAGCCCCGCGCACTCAATTATGCGCTCAATTTCTGTCGCGGCGAGATCATCGGCATCTATGACGCCGAGGACGCGCCCGAGCCCGCCCAGCTTCGCAAGGTCGCGGCGGCCTTCGCCGCGGGACCGGCGCGTCTCGGCTGCGTGCAGGGGCGGCTCGGCTTCTACAATGCGTCGCGGAACTGGCTGACGCGCTGTTTTGCGCTCGAATACGCCACCTGGTTCGGGATCGTCCTGACGGGGCTCTCGCGCCTTGGTCTGGCGTTGCCCCTTGGCGGCACGACCTGTTTCATCCGGCGCGACGCGCTCGAGGCCGTCGGCGCCTGGGACGCCCACAATGTGACCGAGGACGCCGATCTGGGGCTTCGCCTGGCGCGGAAGGGTTGGCAGACGCGGGTTCTTGACATCCACACGGGCGAAGAGGCTGTGGCCGACCCCGTCACATGGGTGCG
>RFGD01000117.1 GCA_003696705.1 Alphaproteobacteria bacterium
CCTGCTGGGTGATCGTCGAGGCGCCGCGGAGCCGCCCGCCGCGGGCGGCGTCGATCACCGCCTTGATGATCCCGAGGGGGTCGTACCCGGCGTGCTGATAGAAGCGCTTGTCCTCGGCCGAGATGAAGGCGCCCTTCACCAGTTCGGGAATATCCTCGATGGGGGTGAACAGGCGCCGCTCGCGGGCAAACTCGTCCATGAGCCGCCCCTCGCCCGAGTAGATGCGCGAGATCGTCGGCGGTTCATAGCGGGCAAGCTGCTCGGTGCTGGGCAGATCGCGCCCGTAGTACCAGAAGACCGCGCCGAGAAGGAAGGCGGCGGCCGCCATGCCCAGCGTGACGAAGCTGAAAAGCCCGCCCAGAAGCGAGAGTATGGGCCTGAGGATCACCTTGTTCCCCCTGGAAAACGTCGAGACCCGTATATAGGGCCGTCCGCCGCGCGGTCAAAAGGAACGCCGGGGAATCCCCGGCAGGCCGGCAAGCGGATGCCGATGGCGCCGATACGGGCTGTCATCGGCGCAGGAGCGCGGCGGCGGCCGCATCCTCGAGCGCCCAGCGTTCGATGGCGGCGGCCAGCCCGTCGGCAAGCCGGGCGCGCCAGGCCGGATCAAGGATGTTCCGCCGATCGCGCGGATCGGACAGGAAGCCGATCTCCAGAAGAACCGAGGGGATATCCGGGGCACGAAGGACGGAAAAGCCTGCGGTCATGCGCGGATGCTTGTAAAGCCGCCCGACGGATGTCTCGATCCCTTCGACGATGTGGCGGGCCAACCGTTCGGACCGCGGCATCGTTTCGCGCCGGGCCATGTCCATGAGCGCCGCCGCGACCGTGTCATCTGTCGCCGACAGATCGACCCCCGCCAGGATATCGGCCCGGTCCTGACGCTCGGCCAGAATGCGGGTTGCCTCGTCAGTGGCGTCTTCGGACAGCGTATAGACCGTGGCGCCCGTCGCCCGGCCGCGCGCGACGGTGTCGGCGTGGACCGAGATGAAGAGATCGGCGCCCGCCGCCCGCGCCCGGCTGAGCCGCACCGGAAGCGGCACGAAGGCGTCGTCATCTCGCGTCAGGACGACGCGCGCGCCCAGGCGGCGGCGAATGGCGGCCCGAAGTTCCCGGGCAAACCGAAGGACGACGTCGGCCTCGCGCACGCCCTCGACCTCGGCGCCGGGGTCGAAGCCGCCGTGGCCAGGGTCGATCACCACGACAAGGGGACGCGTGCCGTCCTGGCGCCGCCGTGGCGGATCTGCCCTGCCCGACGGCGGTTCGGTCCCCGACGCCCTGGCCGCCATGGAAGCGAAAACCTCGGGCGGCGCGTCGCGAAGGCGCAACCGCAACGTCGCCCGGGCACCCGCATTTCCGGTTCGGACCATCTCGGCCGCCTCGACGACCATCGGCCGCGCCAGGGAAAAGACGATGCGCGACCCCTCCTGCGTGGCGCTTTCGGTGGTTGCGCCCGATACCGCGCCCTCGGCCCTGAAGGCGGAAAGATCCGCCCCGCCCCAGTCCACGGTCCGAAGCTCGACGGCAAGGCGCGGCGGATCGTCAAGAAGCACGAGCCGATAGGGCACTGGCTGGGACAGGCCGAGGATGATCTCGGCACCGTCGGTCGTTGCCCGGGCGCCGGCGCCGTCCGGAACGAAGCGCGCAAGGCCCGAGAGCGTCTCGGCGGACGCTGCGCCGGCCGGGAAGAGCCCCAGAAGAAGGAGCACGAGCGCCGCCAGTTTGCCGATTGCCTGCCTCATTGCCTTCGGGATCATACACGACCGGCGCGCCCGTTCCATATGCTGGCGCGGCACGAAGCCTACCCCGCCCCGCCGCGCCGCTCCATGAAGCGGACAAGGCGGTCGAGACCTTCCTCGATATCCTCGGTCGAGCGCGCGTAGGAAAATCGCAGGGTCTGGTGCCCCCGCACAGGATCGAAATCAAGTCCCGGCGTCACGGCGACACCGGCGACGTCAAGGATCTCGGCGGCGAAGGCGCGCGAATCCGTCGTCAGCTCCGAGACGTCGGCATAGACGTAGAAGGCGCCGTCCGGGGGCGCGATGCGCGTGAACCCGGCCCTGGGCAGCCCCTCGAGCATGCGTTGCCGGTTCCGGGCATAGACGGCCACGTTCGCCTGAAGCTCGTCATGGCAATCGAGGGCGGCAAGCGCGGCGACCTGACTGGCGTGCGGCGCGCAGATGAACATGTTCTGCGCCAGCCGCTCGACCGTGCGCACGGCCGTTTCCGGGACCACCATCCAGCCCACGCGCCAGCCCGTCATCGAGAAATATTTCGAGAACGAGTTGATGACGCAAACGTCGTCCGAGATCTCGAGTGCCGAGACGGCCTGACGCTCATACTGGATGCCGTGATAGATCTCGTCCGAAACGAAGATCATGTCCCGGGCCGCGGCGGCGGCGTGAAGCGCCGCAAGGGCGGGCTTGTCGAGCATCGTGCCCGTCGGGTTCGAGGGCGAGGCGACGATAAGTCCCTCGACCCCGTCGAGCCCGTCGATTTCCTCTGCGGTCGGCTGATAGCGATGCTCGGGTCGCGTCGGAATGCCGACCGGAACAAGGTCGAGCGCGCGCAGGATCTGCCGGTAGGACGGATAGCCCGGTTCGGCCAGGGCGACGCGGGCCCCGGCGTCGAAGAACGCCGTGAACGCCAGAAGGAAGGCGCCCGACGACCCCGCCGTGACGATGACGCGCGCGGGGTCCAGGGACACGCCATACCAGTCTTCGTAAAGCGCCGCGATGCGCCGACGCAACTCGGGCAGGCCCAGCGCCACCGTATAGCCCAGCGCGTCGCGGTCGAGCGCCCGCGCCAGGGCCTGCCGCGCGCCCTTCGGTGCGGGTGTCCCCGGCTGGCCGACTTCCATGTGAATGATGCGCCGGCCGGCTTCCTCGGCGGCGCGCGCGGCCTCCATCACGTCCATCACAATGAAGGGATCGACGTTGCTTCGCCTTGAAGTGCGCACGGCTTTCTCCCAAAGTCTGCGGCGCCTTGATGGAGGACAGGAATGCCAAGGTCAATGGCCCAGCCGCGCCACCGGCGCCCGGGGCGTCTGGCGTGGCTCGGGGTCGTCGCGCTCGTGGCCATTCTGGCCGCGCTGCGCCCGGCCGGGGCCGTCACGCTCATCCGCGATGCCGAGATCGAACATGCCATGGCCGCGCTCTCGGTGCCGCTGGCGCGCGCTGCGGGGCTCAACCCGCGCCGGGTCCGCGTCATCCTTGTCCGCGACGACAGCATGAACGCCTATGTCGCCGACCCGGGCCACATCTTCATCCACACCGGAATGCTTCTTCGCCTCGACGATCCGGCCGAGTTGCAGGCCGTGATCGCCCACGAACTGGCCCATATCGCCAACGGCCACATCACGCGCCGGACCGCGAACGCCCGCGCCTCGGGGCGGATGGCGGGGCTTGGCATCGCGCTGGGCCTTGCCGTCGCGGCGGGCAGCGGACGGCCCGAGGCCGGTGCCGGCATCGTCGC
>RFGD01000118.1 GCA_003696705.1 Alphaproteobacteria bacterium
ACGATGCGCACGTCCTCGAGCCGCTTCCCCGAAAGATAGAGCGCGTTGATAAGGCCGGCGGCGCAGATCACCGCCGTCCCATGCTGGTCATCGTGAAACACCGGGATGTCGAGAACCTCGCGAAGGCGCTGTTCGATCATGAAGCATTCCGGCGCCTTGATATCCTCGAGGTTGATGCCGCCAAAGGTCGGCGCCATGAGGCGCACGGCGGTCACGATCTCGTCGGGGTCTTCGGTATCAAGCTCGATGTCCACGGCATTGACGTCGGCAAAGCGCTTGAAGAGGACGGCCTTGCCTTCCATCACCGGCTTCGATGCCAGCGCCCCGAGGTTGCCAAGGCCCAGAACGGCCGTGCCGTTCGATACGACCGCCACCAGGTTGCCCTTCGAGGTATAGTCATAGGCCGTTTCCGGCTGCTCGGAGATCGCCGCGCATGGCACCGCGACGCCCGGGCTGTAGGCCAGCGAGAGGTCACGCTGGGTGCTCATGGGCTTCGTCGGCCGGATCTCGATCTTCCCCGGCTTCGGGTCGTGATGATAGGCCAACGCCTCTTCGGGCGTGATTTTCATCTTTGACGTCATGGTGTCGTGAACCTCCTCCGCCGGACCAGCAATAACGGGCGCCGCGGCCCGCGACAACCGCGCGCGATCGGCCCTTTCCGCCGGGCCGGGGCAGCGATATTGTCGGACACCACAAAAAGGTGGGGGGCACCGTGACCGTGGCGAAATCCGCCGTGACGCCGATGATGGCGCAATATCTCGAAGTGAAGGAACGGCATCCCGACGCCCTGCTCTTCTACCGCATGGGCGACTTCTACGAGATGTTCTTCGACGACGCCGTCGCCGCCGCCGAGGCACTCGACATCGCCCTGACCAAGCGGGGCAAACACCTGGGCGAGGACATTCCGATGTGCGGCGTGCCGGTTCATGCCGCCGAGAGCTACCTCCAGACGCTGATCCGGAAGGGCTTTCGCGTGGCGGTCTGCGAACAGCTCGAGGACCCCGCCGAGGCCCGGAAGCGTCGCGGCGCAAAGGCGGTGGTGCGCCGGGATGTCGTGCGGATCGTCACGCCCGGCACCATCGTCGAGGACAGCCTCCTCGAAGCCCGACGGCACAACTTCCTTGCCAGTTTCGCCGAGATCCGCGACGGCGGGGCGTTGGCCTGGGCGGACATCTCGACCGGTGAGTTGCGCGTGGCGCCCTGCCCGCGGGTCAAGCTGGGTCCCCTGCTTGCGCAACTGGCGCCGTCCGAGCTTCTCATCCCGGATCGCCTGGACGAGACGCTCGGGCCCGTCGCGGACGACCTTGGCGTCGCCGCGACCCCGCTGCCGGCCCAGGCGTTCGACAGCACGGACGCCCCGGCGCGTCTTGCGCGCGCGTTCAACGTCTCGACGCCCGAAGGGTTCGGCACCTTCGAGCGCGCCGAGCTCGCCGCCCTCGGGGCGCTTGTCCACTATCTTGAGCTGACCCAGAAGGGCCGAATGCCGCTTCTGCGCCCCCCGGTGCGCGAGATGGCCGGCCACACCGTCCAGATCGACGCGGCGACACGGCGAAACCTCGAGATTTCCGAACGCCTGAGCGGCGGGCGCGAAGGTTCGCTTCTTCATGCCATCGACCGGACGGTGACGGCTGCGGGTGGCCGGCTTCTCGATCGTCGTCTTGCCGCCCCGTCTACGAATCTTTCGACAATCAACGCCCGGCTCGACGCCGTCGCCTTCCTGGTCGAGAACGCGGCGCTGCGCCGCGAACTTCGCGACGTCCTGCGCCGCACGCCGGACGCGGAACGCGCGCTGTCGCGCCTTTCGCTTGATCGCGCCGGCCCGCGGGATCTGGCCGCCATTCGATCGGCGATCACCTGCGCCGAAGCGGTCGCCGGCAAGCTCGACGGGCTGACGCTGCCCGATCTCGTCGCCGAGGCGCGGACGGGACTTGTCGGCCTCGAGGAGCTGCGAGAGCGCCTTGACGCCGCGATCGTGTCCGAGCCGCCCCTTCTGGTCCGCGACGGCGGCTTCGTTGCCGACGGCTTCGACGCCGAACTCGACGAGGTTCGCCGGCTTCGCGACGAGGGACGCGAGGTGATCGCCGGCCTGCAGGCAAGATATGCCGAAGAGACGGGCATCCCGTCCCTGAAGATCCGTCACAACAATGTCCTTGGCTATTTCGTCGAGACGACGGCGACCCACGCGGAACGCATGCTCTCGGCACCGCTGTCGGAACGCTTCCGGCACCGTCAGACCACCGCCAATGCGCTTCGCTTCACGACCGCAGAACTCTCCGAGATGGAAACCCGCATCCTGAACGCAGGTGCCCGCGCCATCGAGATCGAGCGGCAGATCTACGAGAGGTTCCGCGCCGAAATCCTGGATCGGGCCGAAGCCTTGGGGAATCTGGTGCGCGGGTTGGCCGAGCTCGACGTCTCGGCCGCACTGGCCGAGACGGCCACGGAAGGGAACTGGTGCCGGCCGGTCGTCGACGACAGCAGAGCCTTCAGGATCCGGGCGGGCCGCCACCCCGTCGTCGAGAAGGCCCTGCGCGCCAGCGGCACGGGAAGTTTCGTGCCGAACGACTGCGATCTGACGCCGGACGATGCGGATGGCGCGCGGCTCTGGCTTCTGACGGGCCCGAACATGGCCGGCAAGTCGACCTTCCTGCGCCAGAACGCCATCATCGGGCTTCTTGCCCAGGCAGGCGCGTTCGTTCCGGCAGAGGAGGCGCACATCGGTCTCATTTCACAGATATTTTCCAGGGTCGGCGCATCGGACGATCTGGCGCGTGGGCGATCGACCTTCATGGTCGAAATGGTCGAGACCGCAGCCATCCTCAACCAGGCGGACGACCGGGCCCTCGTCATCCTCGACGAGATCGGGCGCGGCACGGCCACCTATGACGGGCTTTCGATTGCCTGGGCGGTCCTCGAGCACCTTCACGGCGTCAACCGCTGCCGGGGCCTCTTTGCAACCCATTACCACGAACTGACGCAGCTTGCCGAGCGGCTCGATGGCGTCGACTGCGCCACCGTCGCCGTCCGCGAGTGGGAAGGCGAGGTCATCTTCCTTCACGAGGTCCTGAAGGGCGCGGCGGACCGTTCCTACGGGGTTCAGGTCGCCCGGCTTGCCGGCCTTCCCCCTGCCGTCATCGACCGCGCGCGCGAAGTGCTCGAACGCCTTGAACGGACCGAGCGCGAAGGCGGTCGTGGGCCCGCCGCGCTCGTAGAGGAACTGCCGCTCTTTCAGGCGCGGCCGGAACCGACGCCGTCGGCGCCGGTCGAGCCGCCCGTTCTCCAGCGCCTGCGCGCGGCCGACCCGGACGGTCTGTCGCCGCGCGAAGCGCTCGACTTCCTCTACGAGCTCAAGGCGTTACTGGACTAACCTTGGCCTTCTGCCGACTCGCCGGATGCCGGTGGCGTCGACGAAACGCCGACCTGCGCCGGCCGCAGCAGGCGATCGTGGTGCATGAACCCATGCGAAAGCACCTGAATGATTTCGCCGGCCGTGGTGCCGGGCACGGGGGCTTCGAACATCGCCTCGTGCAGCTGCGGATCGAATGCCGCCCCGATCTCGGGCGCCACAAGCTGGATTCCGTGCTTCTCGAACGTCTTGCGGATTTCGCGCAAGGTCAGCTCCACACCCTCGAACAGCGCCTTGGCGGCCTCGCGCTGTTCTTCGGTCGCCGCGTCGAGGGCACGCTGCAGGTTGTCGTAGACAGGAAGGATGTCGCGGGCAAGTCGAGAGCCGCCGAACTGCTCGGCCTCGCGGCGTTCGCGCTCGGCGCGCTTGCGCAGGTTCTCGACCTCGGCATATGCGCGCAAGAGCTTGTCCTTCAGCTCGTCACGCTCGGCGCGCAGAACCGCAAGCTCGTCGAAATCCAGATCCAGATCGGCCGCTTCGGCTTCGGCCCAGGCCTCGGTAACCTCGGGATCGATTTCGGTTTCGGCTGCGGTCGTCTCGTTCTTGCCTTCGTTCATCTTTCACCCTCTCAACTGCGATCCGACAGGAGCCGGCCCACAAGCTGCGCCGTGTAGTCGACGATCGGCACGATGCGCCCGTAATTCAGCCGCGTCGGCCCGATCACGCCGATCGCTCCCACGATTCGTCGGTCGGCATTCATATAAGGAGAGACGATCAAAGAGGAACCCGAAAGCGAAAAAAGCTTGTTCTCGGAGCCGATGAAGATCCGCACGCCCTCGCCTTCCTCGGCCAGTTCCAGAAACTCGACGATATCACGCTTGCGCTCGAGGTCGTCGAACAGCTCTCGGATGCGGTCGAGCTCCTCTCCCTCGGCCTCGTCCAGAAGGTTCGCGCGCCCGCGCACGATCAGCCGGGCCTCGGTCTCCGGGCCCTCGTCCCAGATTGCGATGCCGCTTTCGACCAGCGCCCGCGACAGGTTGTCGATTTCCTGGCGGTGGCGCTCGATCTCCTTCTTCATCATCGTCCTGAGTTCGGCGAGCGTCCTTCCTTCGGCCAGAGAATTCAGGAAGTTGCTGGCCTCTCGCATGGCCGACGGGGTCAGGCCCGGCGGCGGCGTGAAGACGCGGTTTTCGACCTGTCCGTCGGCGAAGACGAGCACCACAAGGGCTCGGTCACTGCCCAGCGAGACGAATTCGATGTGTCGGATCGGCGCCTCGTGCTTCGGTGCAAGGACAAGGCTTGCCCCCTGCGTCACGCCGGACAGGGCGCCGCCGACACGGTCAAGAAGGGTCGCCACGTCCGAGGCGTTGGCGCCCAGCGTCTCATCGATCTTCTGGCGGTCATCGGCCGACGGCGCCCGAACCTCGAGAAACCCGTCCACGAACAGGCGCAGGCCAAGCTGTGTCGGCACCCGGCCAGCCGAGACGTGGGGGCTTTCCAGAAGCCCCAGATACTCGAGGTCCTGCATGACATTTCGAATCGTCGCCGGCGACACCTTTTCCGTCAGCTGTCGCGACAGCGTCCGCGAACCGACCGGCGCGCCGGTTTCGAGGTACGACTCGACGACCCGGCGAAACACCTCGCGGCTCCGGTCGCTCATCTCGTTCAGCAGCTTTGTCCCGTCGCCCATGGTCGCGTACCCTGAGAGCAAGAGTTACAGAAGGTCCCGCGGGCGCGTCAATCGGGCTTGCCTTCCCGGTTCACGAAAGGGTATCTGGCCCGAAATTGTCGAGAGGATCCATTGATGCGCCCGTCGGGACGAGATTTAGGTGAAATGCGGCCGGTTTCAATCGAAACCGGTGTCGTTCGTCATGCGGAAGGCTCGTGCCTGATCCGCGTCGGACATACGCATGTCCTGTGCACGGCAACGATTGAAGAGCGCGTTCCGTCCTTCATGCGCGGCCGCGGGCTGGGCTGGGTGACGGCCGAGTACGGAATGCTTCCGCGTGCGACACATACCCGATCGGACCGCGAGGCGAAAAAGGGCCAGAAGGGCCGGACCCAGGAAATCCAGCGCCTGATCGGTCGGTCGCTTCGCGCCGCCGTCGACCGCTCGGCCTTGGGCGAGCGCCAGATCACGATCGATTGCGACGTCATCCAGGCCGACGGCGGAACGCGTTGCGCATCGATCACCGGCGGCTGGGTGGCGCTTCGGCTGGCGGTCGACAAGCTTCTGAAGGCCGGGGATGTGTCGAGCGATCCCATCGTCGACAATGTCGCCGCCGTCTCGTGCGGGATCTATGCCGGTCAGCTCGTTCTTGATCTTGACTACGCCGAGGACAGCGAGGCCGGCACCGACGCCAATTTCGTGATGACCGGCCGCGGCGGACTGGTCGAGGTGCAGGCCTCGGCCGAGGATGCGACCTTCTCTCGCGAAGAGCTCGGCCAGATGCTCGACCTCGCCGAGGCGGGCATTCGGGAACTCGTGAAGGTGCAGAATGGTGCCGTCGGACGCTGACCCGCGCAGGATTGCCGAGGGCCGGCTTGTCGTCGCCTCGCACAATGCAGGAAAAGTGCGCGAGATCGGCGAGCTTCTGGCACCGTTCGGGCTTGATGTGGTCTCGGCCGCTGCCCTTGACCTGCCCGAACCCGAGGAGACCGAGCCGGACTTCGCGGGGAATGCCCGGCTGAAGGCCGTTGCCGCGGCCACGGCCAGCGGCCTGCCGGCACTGGCCGACGACAGCGGGCTTGTTGTCGAGGCGCTCGGCGGCGCGCCGGGCATCCACTCGGCACGTTGGGCCGAGGGAGACGGCGGCCGCGACTTCATGCGCGCCATGACCCGGGTCTGGGAAGAACTCGAGGCTCGGTCCGCGCCGGAACCCAGGCGGGCCCATTTCGTCTGTGCCCTTGCGCTGGCCTGGCCCGACGGGGCGACCCGCGTGTTCGAGGGCCGCGTCCATGGCCGCATCGTCTGGCCACCGCGTGGCAACCACGGTTTCGGCTATGACCCCATCTTCCTGCCCGAGGGGGAAAGCCGGACCTTCGGAGAAATGCCGCCCGAGGAAAAACACGCCATGAGCCACCGGGCGCGCGCCTTTGCCAAGCTCCTGGAGTCGGGACTTGTCGGCTGAACTTGCCGATGACTGGCGGCAGGGCGGTTTCGCCCTTTACGTCCACTGGCCGTTCTGCGAGGCGAAATGCCCCTATTGCGATTTCAACTCGCATGTCGCCGCAAGTATCGACCATGAGCTTTGGGCAGACGCCTACCTGGCCGAGATTGACCGCGTCGGCGCCCTGACCCCGGGCCGCGTCCTCAATTCGATCTATTTCGGCGGCGGCACACCCAGCCTGATGGCGCCCGCAACGGTCGAGGCCGTCATTCGAAAGGCGGCGGATCGCTGGCATTTTGCCAATGACATCGAAATCACGCTCGAGGCCAACCCCTCCTCGGTCGAGGCGGACCGCTTCGCCGCCTACCGAAGCGCCGGCGTCAACCGCGTCTCGATTGGCGTGCAAGCCCTGAGAGATGAAGATCTTGCCCGGCTGGGACGACTTCACACGGTAGACGAGGCAAGGCGCGCCATCGACCTCGGCCAGCGCGTCTTCGAGCGGGTGAGTTTCGATCTCATCTACGCCCGCGAAGGCCAACGGCTTCGCGACTGGGAAGCGGAACTGCGAGAGGCGATCGCGCTGGGAACCGAGCACCTCTCGCTCTATCAGCTTACCATCGAGCCCGGGACGGCCTTTGCGCGCAGGAAAGCGGCCGGCGGGCTTCAGGATCTGCCGGACGAGGATCTGGCCGCGGATCTGTTTCTTGCCACGAATGAAATCACCGAGGCTGCCGGCCTCGGTGCCTACGAAGTCTCGAATCACGCGCGCCCCGGCGCCGAGTCACGACACAACCTTGTCTACTGGCGTTACGGGGACTACGCGGGGGTCGGGCCCGGGGCCCATGGACGATTGACCCTGAAGGGCTGCAAGGTTGCGACCGAGGGCTTCTCGAACCCACGCACGTGGCTTGAGAACGTCAACGCCGGCGGCACCGGCGAGCGGCCGCCGGTGCAGATTCCCTGGCCCGAAGCGGCGCAAGAATACCTCATGATGTCGCTCCGCCTGGCCGAGGGCACCGATCTTGCGCGCTACGCGCGCATGGCGGGAAAACCTATTAACGCCAGCACAATCAACTGGTTAGCCTCAGCCGGCCTGGTGGACTCGGCGGCTGGGCGCCTTCTGGCCAGCGCGTCCGGCCGCGCGGTTCTGAACGAGCTTCTGGCCGAGCTCATGCGCGAGGGGGACTAGCCGGACGACAGAAGTCGGCAGAGCTCGTCAAGTTCAGCCAGGGTCTTGTACTGGATGACGACCTGGCCGGACTCGCCACCGGGTTTGTGATCGATCCGCACCTTCATCCCCAGGGCCGCGCCGAGATCTCCCTCGAGCTCGCGCGTGTCCGGATCCTTTTCCTCTCTCGCAGGTTCGGAGCGGGAGCCGGTGACCTCTCGTGTCGGCGCCTTCGCCAGCTTTTCGGTCTCGCGGACGGAAAGACCGCGCCGAATGACTTCGCGGGCCAGTGCGGCAGGATCTTCGGTCGTCACAAGGGCGCGGGCGTGACCGGCGGTCAGCTTGCCTTCGGAAAGGTAGCTCAGCACCTCGTCAGGAAGCGTGAGGAGCCGCAGCGAATTCGCGATGTGGCTGCGGCTCTTGCCGAGGGCTTCGGCAAGCCGTTCCTGCGTGTGGCCGAAACGGTCCATGAGCTGCCGATAGCCCCGCGCCTCTTCCACCGGGTTCAGATCCGCCCGCTGGATGTTCTCGATGATGGCGATTTCCAGGACTTCCTGGTCGTTCATCTCGCGGACAATGACGGGCACCTCGTGCAACCGGGCAAGCTGTGCGGCGCGCCAACGCCTTTCGCCCGCCACGATCTGGTATTCGCCTTCACGCGCCGGGTCCGGACGCACGATAAGGGGCTGAATGATCCCCTTCTCGCGAATGGAGCTGGCCAGTTCCTCGAGCGCTTCCTCGCTGAACTGGCGCCGGGGCTGGTCCGGGTTCGGATGCACGCGCTCGATCGGCAGGCTGGTGTCGGGGCGACGCGGCGCGTCTGCCGGCGCGCCCGGCTGCAGTTGCACATCGGCCATCAGCGCCGAAAGGCCGCGGCCCAGTCCCCGTCGCTCTGGTTTCTTGTCGGTCATTGAGCAATCTCCGTCACCGGTCGTGGCCGGATACCGTGGTTGGCAAGAAGCTCGCGCGCCAGGGAGCGATATGCATCGGCACCCTTGGACGCCGAATCGTATTCGAGGACGCTCATCGCATGCGACGGCGCTTCGCTGAGGCGCACGTTCCGCGGGATCAACGTGCGGAACACGAGTTCACCAAGATTTTCTCGGGCGTCCGCCTCTACCTGCCGACACAAGTTGTTGCGGACGTCATACATGGTCAACACAACACCTTCGATCCGAAGACTTGGGTTTGCGACCTGGCGGACCTCGCGAACGGTCAGCATGAGTTGGCTCAGCCCCTCGAGCGCGAAGAACTCGGACTGGAGCGGCACCAGGACCGAATGCGCCGCGACCATGGCGTTAACGGTCAGAAGGTTCAGTGACGGCGGGCAGTCCACAAGGATGTAGTCGAGATCAAGATCCTCGACGGCCGGTTGACGAAGGGCGTCGTGCAGGAGGTAGAGCCGCTTCTCGTTCGCAACCATTTCCAGATCGGCCGAGCTCAGATCCGTCGTCGCCGGTGCCACCAGAAGCCCGCGAACCGGTGATTCCTTCACCACATCGCGCAGCGGCGTACCGGCAAGAAGAAGATCGTAGGTCGACGGCACCCGGTCTTCAGGTGGGATGCCGATCCCGGTCGACGCATTACCCTGCGGGTCGAGGTCGACAAGAAGAACGCGTTGCCCAAGCTCGGCAAGTGCCGCCCCGAGATTGATCGCCGTCGTGGTCTTCCCGACCCCGCCCTTCTGGTTCGCAACTGCGATGATTCTGGGACGCCGATGAGTTCCGACCATGGCCTGTTACAATCCGTCAATCTTGATGATGGCTGCCCGAGGGTCCGTGCGGCTCGGGATGAGCTCGTAGGTGAACGATTCCCTGTCTAGCGCCTCTCGAAGCTCGTCTCCATAGCTTTCTCCTTTCGGGAACAACGCGACGCCGCCAGGCCGCAAATGGCGGCGCGCATAGCCCAACAAATCGACCAGCGGCGCCAATGCCCGCGCGCTCACGA
>RFGD01000519.1 GCA_003696705.1 Alphaproteobacteria bacterium
GCGCACGCTAGTGATATTCTTTTCACAACTATCAGAGAAGGTAGAACAACAATGTCCGAGCTTGCCGATACGGTCGGGCGTGTGGCTTCCATTGCTTCAAGCGCCAAAGTTCCTTTTGAGGAAGTTGGTGGCGCTTTAGCTTTTGTTACAAAATCGGGTATTAAAACCGATGAGGCGGTTGTTGGCTTGCGTGCATTATTTACTAGCATTATTGGGCCATCAAAAGAAGCTGCTGACACAGCTAAAAAGTTTGGTATAGAACTATCAGCTACAGCGTTAAAAACAAAAGGCTTAGCCGGCTTTATGAATGATTTAAAAGAAAAAACTCACGGTAATGTTGAAGCGTTGAAAAAATTATTTCCCAATGTTCGAGCTTTTAATGTTGCGGTAAAAATTGCCGGTGGTGATATAAAAGATTTTAACAGGATTATGGGAGAGATGGGGAAAGCGAGCGAAGGTGCAGGGGCTACTCAAAAAGCCTTGGAGAAAATAACAAGCTCCGCTTCTTTTCAGTTTAATAAATTAAAAACACAGCTTAAAAACTTACCTAATGCAATGTTAACAAACTTTGAGAAGCCTATTGCATCGGCATTAGAAGCAATCAACGCTTTTGTATCTAAAAACGGAGTTTTGCTTATTGCTGACGGTGTTAAGTTTGTAATTGATGCTTTTGATACTTTTCAGCGTGCGGGCGCTAACGTTAAAGCGTTTCTTGCTTCGATAGCTAGCGCAGGCGCTGAACTAGGCATCAAGTGGACTGAAATGGCGTTAGCGATTAACGGCGCTATTCAATCAGTTCAAAAGTTTTTAGGTTTTTCTGTTAGCGAAAAATTAAAATCGGAAGAAAGTGCTTTAAAAAATAGAATTAAAAGCTTAAGAGAGTTCCAAAAAGCACAGGAAGATGGTGCAGTAGCTGAACTTAACGCCGCTGACGAACTATCCAAAAAGATAGCCGGTTTTAGACAAATGATTGTTGAGTCAAAGAAGAAACAAATTGAAGATGAGAAGGCTATTGCCGAACAACAAAAAGCTGAGGACTTGGCTAATGCACAAGCAGAACTTGAACAACTAACGGCGCACGAACAAACTAAGTGGGATATTAAACAAGCCTTTATTGATGCAGATAAAGAAAGACAACAAACAATAAATGAAGAAAAAGCATTAGAAAAAGAGTTGCAAGGTGAAAAAGAATATCAAATATTAGTAGACCAACTAGGCAAAGAAAAGGCATTAAGGGAGCTTAATAGAATTCAACACATAGCGGACGAGAAAAAACGTTCTCAAGAAATTTTGAAACTTCGCGAACTCGGAAATAAGACAGCGTTAGAAAATGAGAAAAAAGCAAACAAGCAAAGAATTCAAAATATGGACTCAACGCTTGGAACTATAGCTTCTTTACAAAGTTCCAGCAACTCAACTTTATTCGCCATCGGTAAAGCCGCAGCGTTAGCACAACACGCTTTAAAAGTTCCGGAAGCAATTGATAAAGCGCTAGCCGCCGCTCCGCCGCCGTTTAACTTTGGGCTTGCTGCTTTGGTAGGTACTGCTATGGCGGTTCAAGGGGCTAGAATAGCAAGTGCTAAGCCGCCAGCTTATGCTAGTGGTGGGATTGTTGAAGGAAGTAGTCAACTTAATGATCAACTAACAGCGAGAGTTAACGCCGGTGAAATGATACTCAATAAAAGACAGCAGAGTAATCTTTTCCAAGCTGTCAATAGTGGCAATGTTGGCGGTGGTGGCAGTAGCTTGTCTCTCAATATACAAGGGGATTTAATAGGGGACGACCATTTCATTGATGGATTAATTGATAAGATTAACGATGCTATAGAGTTTAGAAATAAAGAGTTAAAGGTTTAGTTATGAACTTTATTCCAAAGATAGAATACTACGACGAGGCAACTTCTACAACTAAGACGATAGTTTTTGACTCTCCCCCAGAGGGCGACCCTTTTAATGAAAAGATTATCACCAAAAGCGTTGTAACAAAAAGCAACAATGGGCGCATGCAAACACAGTTCAATTATAATGAGTTAGAGTACGACCTTAAATTTATTTTCCAAAAAGAAAATACTTATCAATTGTTCAGAGATTTTTATCTTAATCACGCTTCGAGGGGATTAAGCTTTGACTATTACCCTTCAAGTGATGAAACTAGTTTTATAACCGTTGAACTCTCCGGCAAAGGGATAGATTTTTCTCGCCCTATTCCAGCGGCAACACTTGGAGAGTTTGAATATGATTTTAAATTTAAAATAAGAAAAGTGATATAATGGGAACAAACTTAGAAAATAATTTTGTTATAAAAATAGATAATGATTACTATGCTAATAAAGAACCTATTGGTTTAACTATTCCACAGGAAAATTTAATTCTTGATGATGTTAGAATATCCGGCGTGTCGATAGACATTAGACGTACAGCTACCCCAATAAGCTCAGTATCTTTTAAATTAAAAGATGAAAAA
>RFGD01000520.1 GCA_003696705.1 Alphaproteobacteria bacterium
CCTGAACACCCTGTAGATGGCGGGGATCACCAGAACCGTCAGAAGCGTCGAGGACATGAGCCCGAACAGGAGCGAGATCGCAAGCCCCTGGAAGATCGGATCGGCCAGGATGACCACGGCGCCGATCATCGCCGCGATGGCCGTCAGAAGGATCGGGCGGAAGCGGATGGCCCCGGCCTCGAGGAGGATGGCGACCGGCACGCGCCCCCCTTCGCGGCTTGCCCCCTTGGCGTCGCCGTGGCGGATGAAGTCGACCAGAAGGATCGAGTTCCGCACGATGATGCCGGCGAGCGCGATGAAGCCGATCATCGAGGTGGCCGTGAACGGCGCCCCGAAAAGCCAGTGCCCAAGCATGATGCCAAGGAAGGTGAGCGGCACCGGCGTCAGGATCACGAGGGGCAGTTTGAACGACCCGAACTGCGCCACGACCAGGATGTAGATGCCAAGGATCGCCACCGCAAAGGCCGCGCCCATGTCGCGAAACGTCACCCATGTGACTTCCCACTCGCCGTCCCAAAGAAGCGTGACCTTGCCTTCGTCGGCCGGCTGCCCGTGAAGACGGATCTCGGGCTTCAGCCCTTCGGGCCAGTCCATCTTCTCGATCTCGTCGGCCACGGCCAGCATGCCGTAAAGCGGCGCCTCGAAGGTGCCGGCAAGTTCGGCCATCACCATTTCCGCCGCGCGGCCGTTGTGGCGGAAGATCGGGTACGAGGCCGTCTCTTCCGACACGCGGACCACGTCGCCGAGCTCGACCACGCCCCGAGAGCCGGGGATCACGTTGGCCGGGATCGGCGTCGACAGGAAGCGCTCGTCGAGGACGCGGTCGGCGCGGTCGCGCTCGATCCGGATCGGGATGGGATGGCGATCGGCGCCGCGATGCGAATAGCCGACCGTCTTGCCCCCCGACAGGATGGCGATGGTGTCGAAGACGTCGCGTTCCTCGACCTTGAAGAACTCGAGGTCGTCCGGCGACACCGTCAGCCGCTTTCGCCGAACCTCGACACCGAAGCTGTCGTCGACATCGACGACGAAGGGGACCTTCTCGAAGGCGGTGCGGATGCGGCGGGCGGCCTCGCGGCGGGTTTCGCCGTCGGGGCCATAGACCTCGGCCAGGAGGGTCGCGATGACCGGCGGTCCGGGCGGCGGCTCGACGGTCTTCAGGACCGTGCCCGCCGGCACGTCGAGCGCGCCGAGCCGGCCGCGCAGGTCAAGCGCGATCTCGTGGCTCGTCCGGGTCCGCTCTGCCTTGGGCAGGAGGTTGATCTGGACATCGCC
>RFGD01000521.1 GCA_003696705.1 Alphaproteobacteria bacterium
ACCGGTACCGGTATCTGTGGATTGGGTGTCAGCTATGTTGACCAGACGGTTAACCTCTGCCCGGGTAGCTATAAGATCGTTCGTACCTGGACCATCTTCGACTGGTGCCCGGCTCAGGGTGGTGCTCCTACTCAGACTTCTTACGTACAGTACATTAAAGTACTCGATCTGCCACCGTCAATCAGCGTGACTTGCAACGATGTTGATCCTGCAACTGGATACTGCATCCTGAATGCCACCGAGCCTCCAATCGGTTCTCAGCTTGAGTGCCGTACGTTCGGTCCGATTCCTTACGCTCAGATCGACGGCGTTTGCAACGACGTTGTTGAGGTGACTGTCGAAACACCTGCCGGTAACACCATCAACGGTGGTTACATCCCAGGTGACGGTCTGCCACTCGGTGGTCCTTACGACATCGTTTACCGTGCAGAAGATGAGTGTGGAAACATCACTGAATACACCCTGACAGTAGTTGTTAAGGATATCGTTGCTCCGACTGTTGTTTGCGACGAAATCACTGACGCCAACCTGTCAATCGACGGTATCGCTACCATCTTCGCTGAAACATTCGATGATGGAACTACTGACAACTGCTGTCTGGACCACTTCGAAGTACGCCGCATGGAGGACAACTGCGACGACGGCCACGACGACACCGTATTCGGTGAAAGCGTAGTCTTCTGCTGCAACGACATTCCTGGCCCGCACACCGTAGTATTCCGTGCCTATGACTGCCACGGTAACTACAACGATTGCATGGTTCAAGTGAATGTTAGCGATAAGCTCAAGCCAGACCTTCTGACTTGTCCTGCTCCTCAGCGTGTACTCTGCGACTGGTATGCTGACAACCTGGAAACTCAACTGGCCGACCTCGCCGGCGATGCCGACGCTCAAAGCCAGCTGTTGGATCAGTACTTCGGTGCTCCAACCTTCCAGGATAACTGCGACCTCGAGATCAACCGCTCGATCAGTATCAACATCGATCAGTGCCTCGAAGGTACCATCACTCGCAGCTGGACTGCTGAAGACCCAAGTGGTAACGTTTCTAACCAGTGTACACAGACCGTATTCGTTGATCACGTATCTGACTGGGTTGTTGAATTCCCGGCTAACATCACCGTAACCTGCGGTAACGATGTACCGGACTTCGGCGAGCCTAATATCTTCTTCGAAACCTGCGAACTGGTAGCTGTATCTTACGTTGACGAAGTATTCAACACCGTACCGGATGCATGCTACAAGATCCTGCGTACCTGGACTGTGATCAACTGGTGTGTTGTTGGTGACGACATCGATGAGGAAGTTGTTGAAGCTCCTGAAAACGCTCTTGGTCTGCCATTCCCGGCTTGTGACCTCGACGGCGA
>RFGD01000119.1 GCA_003696705.1 Alphaproteobacteria bacterium
GGCGACAGGGTCCGGCGAGGGGTCCGGCGACGGGGCCCCGGGTGGGGCGGCCCGGCGAGGGCGGCCCCGGCTCCGGCCCTGGCAGCGGGCGCGGGATGACGGCCGGCGGCCGGACCCGCGACGGATGACGACGACCAACACGGGAGATTTCGAGATGATGGACGGAAACGCGGCGGCAATGGCCGCGGGCTGCCCGGTGCACACGGCGGCGCGGCTGGGCACGCGGTCGAACCGCGACTGGTGGCCGAACAAGCTCAACCTGCGCATCCTGCACCAGAACCACCCGGCCCAGAACCCCCTGGGCGGCGGGTTCGACTATCGCCGGGCCTTCGCGGCGCTCGACCTGGCGGCGGTGAAGGCCGATCTGGTCGCGCTGATGACCGAAAGCCGCGACTGGTGGCCGGCCGACTATGGCCATTACGGCGGGCTCATGATCCGCATGGCCTGGCATGCCGCCGGCACCTACCGGACCGGCGACGGCCGCGGCGGCGGGGCGACCGGGAACCAGCGCTTTGCGCCGCTCAACTCGTGGCCCGACAACATCAACCTCGACAAGGCGCGGCGGCTTCTGTGGCCGATCAAGGAGAAATACGGCCGCGCGCTCAGCTGGGCCGATCTGTTCATCCTGGCCGGGAACGCGGCGCTCGAATCGATGGGGCTGAAGCCCTTGGGCTTCGGCGGCGGGCGTGCCGACATCTGGGCGCCCGAGGAGGACATCTACTGGGGCGTCGAGGCCGAATGGCTGGGCGATGCGCGCCACGCGGCGGGGCAGGAGGGGCTCGAGATGCCCCTGGCCGCCGTGCAGATGGGCCTGATCTACGTGAACCCCGAGGGGCCGAGCGGCAATCCCGACCCCGTCGCCTCGGGCCGCGACGTGCGCGAGACCTTCGCCCGCATGGGCATGAACGACGAGGAGACGGTGGCCCTGACGGCCGGCGGGCACACCTTCGGCAAGGCCCATGGCGCGGGCGACGCCGCGCTGGTCGGCCCCGAGCCCGAGGCGGCGCCCCTGCATCAGATGGGCCTTGGCTGGAAGTCGGCCTTTGGCAAGGGCATGGGGCGCGACACCATCTCGAGCGGGATCGAGGGCGCCTGGACGCCGACGCCGACGCGCTGGGACAACAGCTATTTCGACGTCCTTTTCGGCTATGAGTGGGAGCTGGTGAAAAGCCCGGCCGGCGCCTGGCAGTGGCAGCCGAAGGACCCGCGCCCCGAGCACATGGCGCCCGACCCCGAGGACCCCGCGAAGAAGGTCCCGATCATGATGACGACGGCCGACATGTCGATGCGCTTCGACCCGGTCTACGAGAAGATCTCGCGCCGGTTCCACGCCGACCCCGAGGCCTTCCGCGACGCCTTCGCCCGGGCCTGGTTCAAGCTGACCCATCGCGACATGGGGCCGAAGGCGCGCTATCTGGGCCCCGACGTGCCCGAGGAGGATTTCGTCTGGCAGGACCCGTTGCCGGCGCGCGATCATGCGCTGATCGACGACGGCGACATCGCGGCGCTGAAGGAGCGGATCCTGGCCACGGGGCTTTCCGTCGCCGATCTGGTCTTCGCGGCCTGGGCCTCGGCCTCGACCTTCCGGGGCTCGGACTGCCGGGGCGGGGCCAATGGCGCCCGCGTGCGCCTGGCGCCGCAGAAGGACTGGCCGGTGAACGAGCCCGAGCGCCTGGCCCGCGTCCTCGATGCGCTTGGCGGCGTGAAGGCGGCCTTCGACGCCGAGGCCGAGGGCGGCAAGCGCGTCTCCATTGCCGATCTTCTGGTCCTTGGCGGGGCGGCGGCGATCGAGGCGGCGGCGAAGGCCGGCGGGCTTGACGTCGCGGTGCCGTTCACGCCGGGGCGCGTCGATGCCGGCCCCGAGCATACCGACCCCGAGGGGATGGCCGTGCTCGAACCCTTCGCCGACGGCTTTCGCAACTGGCAGAAGGCGGTCTGCCCCGTCCGGGCCGAGGAACAGCTTGTCGACCGCGCCCAGCTTCTGGGCCTTTCGGCGCCCGAGATGACGGCGCTTCTGGGCGGGCTGCGCGTCCTTGGCGCCAATACGGGCGGGGTGGCCCATGGCGTCCTGACGGACCGGCCGGGGGTCCTGTCCACGGACTTCTTCGTCAACATCCTGGACATGGGCCTTGACTGGACGCCCACGGACGAAAGCGCCGAGCTGTTCGAGGCGCGCGCCCGCGGCGACGGCGCGCCGCGCTGGACGGCGACGCGGGTCGATCTGGTCTTCGGCGCCGATTCCGAGCTGCGCGCCCTGTCCGAGGTCTATGCCGCAAGCGACGGCGCCGAACCCTTCGCCCGCACCTTCGTCGCCGCCTGGGACAAGGTGATGATGGCGGACCGCTTCGACCTCGACTAGGGGCCCGGCGCGGGGTCCTGGCCGGGGTATCCGGCCGGGCCTCGCCCGGCGATCCGGGCGAAGCGGAAACGCAACCCGGGCGACGGGATCGAAACCCCGGGAACCGCTTTCTGGGGCCGGCTCAGCGGCTAACGTAGAGCGCCACGATGCAGCCCCGTACCCCATCGAATCTTATGCCAAGCGTTTCGGTGTCGAAGGGCGAAACCATCGTCACGCGTTCAAAATCCGCGCAGAGTCGAAACGTCCTATCGTCAATCTTTTCATAGAGATACGGCTTGCCCGTGTACGGGTCCGAAAAACGCAAGTCTTGCGCGCCGCAGCCGGGCGCATCTTCTGGCCGTATGGGGAGCTTTTCCGGCAGCCTGTTGTTGTTGCGCTGCGCGACGCACCTTACGAACGGAGCGAGCGCGGAAAGGTCGTGCAACCGTGTCTCGTCTCGTTTCAGGATCTGCCTTGAGTGAGGTGAGTCGGTGATCCACCAGTCGACGCCGACCACGAGCACCACCATCACGGACAAGGCTATCACGGGCGAGGGCCAACGGCGGCTCGCCTCGCTTCGAAGAGACTGCTGAAAATACATGAAGACGACGCCGGCGACGATGGCGACCGTGAGGGCTTTGAGCATGAAGCGCTCGGTGACTTCGCCCGACAGGAAGGTGTAGATCGTGACGGCCAGAACCACAAGGATCGCGACCGCGGCAAGGAAAAGGGCCACATAGGCGAAACGGCGCGCGGCCAGCGAGAGGCGATGCGTGGGGTCGGCGGCGGCCCGGCCTGCGATCCATAGATGAAGGACCAGGAACACCGGGAAGAACACGACGAGCATTGAAATCGACCAAAGGAGTTCCTCCTGCAGCCACCAGCTGGCTTGCACCGTTTTCAGATCGGGAAGCAAGATGGCGATGGCCGCGAAGGCAAAGGAAGCGATATTCCATGCCGTGACCCCCAAAGCGACAAATATCAGCCCGTAGAGAAGGCCCTCGCGGGCCCAGGGACGCGATGGCCGAGGCGTTTCGGGTACGGCGGAAGCGTCGTCCCACCCACTCAGCGCATTACGCACATCCGACTCGCTCCACCCGGCATTGCGAAGCGCTTCCGCGATCTCTTCTCGCCCCTGCCCTTGTGCCCGCGCTGCGGCGACATATGATGCCAGGCGGCTTGCGTCATCGGGCTTGCGCATGGCCGGGTTCCCGACTTCGTGACATGAAAGGCATGCCATTTGCCCCGCAGGCGGTCAAATCCGGCTCGCTTCGCGGTTGTTCCCTTCTGGAGGTGACGGCCGGGTCGGCCCGAACGCCTCGCCCGCGCCGGGAGCGAGGGCCTGCGGGTGTTCCAGCATCGCCCGGCGCACGGCCGCCGGGGCGGGCGCCAGTCGGGCCGTTAGGGAGCTTCGGGTCACGTCGCGGCCCCTTTCATTCGCTTGAAGACATCAGGGTGACGGGCGAGGAGCGCACTCCGGACTTCTGCGGCGGCGCGTTCACCGCTGTCGCGCCCGTAGTGCCTGCGCGCGACCTCTTCGGTATTTCCGAGGACCGACGCGGCGCGCGCAAAATCGCCGGGGTGA
>RFGD01000120.1 GCA_003696705.1 Alphaproteobacteria bacterium
CATCTCGGCCGCGGCCTCGACCCCCATGCGTGCAAGGATCGGGATGGCGCGGGCATAGCGTCGCGCCGTCTCGGGGTTCGACGCGTTGCCGTCGTGGGCACGCCGCACCACGCCTTCGAGGATCGCAGCCAGCCGGAAGAACGAGAACGCGATGTAGAAGGGCCAGTCAGCGACCGCGTCGAGGCCACGCCGGGCGAGATAGCGCGCCACGTAGTCCCCTTCCGTCGGCAGGCCCAGCGCCCGCCGGTCAAGCCCGCCAAGCCCGCGCATGCCGGCGTCGTGGGGAAGGCGCCACTGCATGCACTGATAGGCCAGATCGGCCAGCGGGTGGCCAAGCGTCGCCAGTTCCCAGTCAAGAACGGCAACGACCCGCGACGCGGCCGTGTCGAAGATCATGTTGTCGAGCCGCCAGTCCCCGTGGACCAGCGCGACCTGACCGTCATCGGCCGGCAGGTGCCGTTCAAGCCACGAGGAAAGACGGTCCATGTCGGCATTCGGCGCAAGACGCGCCGCCCGATACTGCCGGCTCCAGCGCGAGAACTGTCGCGCGAAATAGTTTCCGGGCTTGCCGAAGTCCTGAAGGCCCACGGCCGCGGGATCGATCCGATGGAGCGCGGCCAGCGTGGCGTTCATGGCATCGTAGACATGCGCGCGCTCCTGCGGGCCGAGCTCTGGCAGGGCCGGGTCCCAGAAGATGCGCCCCGCGACATGTTCCATCACATAGAAGGCGCGGCCGATGGGGCTGTCCTCGTCGCTGGCAAGGGCAAGAACGCGCGGCACCGGAAAGCCGGCGCGCCGAAGGGCGGCCATGGCGCGATATTCGCGCTCGACCTGATGGGCCGAGGGCAAGAGCGGCCCCGGCGGCTTTGCCCGCAGGACCAGAACGCCCACGTCGGTCTCGAGCCGATAGGTCGGGTTCGACTGACCCGCGTCGAATTTCACCAATCGGCGCGGCCGGCCCGCCCCCGGCACATGCTCAAGAAGCCAGGGCGCCAGGGCGGAAAGGGTCGGTTCGGCGGACGGGCTCATGGCTCCATTACTACCGGCCACGGCCATTGCGGCAAGCCCGCACGGCAGGCGTTGACAAGCGCCGCCCGCCGCGGTTCGCTCGGGGCCGGCGGGCCTTGCGTGACGCGCCCCGGCATAGCCGAGAACACCTCGGGAGGGCAGGAATGGACCTTGGAATGACCGAACGGCTCCGCCCGGTGCACGAAGCCGTCGTGCGCATGATCGAGACCGAGATCGCGCCGATGGACGAGGTTTTCCTGGCCGAGGTGGACAAGGGCGACCGCTGGCAGTTCACACCGCGCCAGACCGAGATCCTGGAGACGCTGAAGACACGCGCGAGGGAGCGCGGCCTCTGGAACCTCTGGCTCGCCGATCCCGAACTCGGCGCGGGACTTTCCACGGTCGAATACGCCTATCTGGCCGAGGAAATGGGCAAGAGCCACCTTGCCGCCGAGGTCTTCAACTGCAACGCACCCGACACCGGCAACATGGAGGTCTTCTGGCGCTACGGCACCGACGAGATGAAGGCGCGCTGGCTTCGCCCCCTTCTCGAAGGCCGGATCCGTTCGGCCTACCTCATGACCGAGCCTGACGTCGCCTCTTCCGACGCAACGAACATCCGCATGTCCGCGGTTCGCGACGGCGATCACTACGTCCTGAACGGAGAGAAATGGTGGGCGACGGGCGCTGGCGATCCGCGCTGCGCCGTCCATATCGTCATGGTTCGCACCGGCGACGACAGCGCACCGCGCCACGCGCGCCATTCGATGATCGTCGTGCCGGCAGACACGCCGGGCGTCGAAATCCTGCGCCCCATGACCGTCTTCGGCCATGACGACGCGCCGCACGGCCACATGCATATCCGCTACACGGATGTCCGCGTGCCGGCCGAGAACCTTCTTCTCGGCGTAGGGCGCGGCTTCGAGATCGCGCAGGGCCGGCTTGGACCCGGGCGCATCCACCACGCGATGCGCGCCATCGGCCAGGCCGAGAAGGCATTGGCCATGCTCTGCGACCGCGCCCTCTCGCGAGAGGCGTTCGGGCGCCGGCTGGCCGACCTGGGCGCGAACCACGACATCATTGCCGAATCGCGCATGGCCATCGAACAGGCGCGGCTTCTCTGCCTCAGGGCGGCCTGGATGATGGACCAGGGCGATGCCCGCGCCGCCGCCCCCTGGATCCATCAGATCAAGGTGATCGCGCCCCGGGTGGCCCTTCAGGTCACGGACGAGGCCATGCAGATGTTCGGCGCCGCCGGCCTTGGCCAGGACACGCCGCTGGCGCG
>RFGD01000121.1 GCA_003696705.1 Alphaproteobacteria bacterium
GGCACCTCGGGCAGCGGAACCGCACCACGGCCAGCCGCGCCGGTTTCGCCCGCCACCTCTGGACCGCTTTCGGGCGCGACCTCGGACGCACCGGGGACGCCCGCGGCCTCTTCCGACGCTGCGACCGCGGGTGCTTCGGGTGTTTCGGGCGCTTCGGCCGCCTCCGGCTTCACGGCGGCCTCGCCGGTCGGCACAGGTGCCTCGGCACCGGTCGCCGGTGCGCCCGTTTCGGCTTCCGGGGCCGTAGCGGGCGCCATGGCGGGGGCCGTTGCCACGGGGCCCGGCGTTCCCCCGGCCTCCGGCCCCATCCTGACGAGATCGAGCGGCAGGCTGAGCGATACCGACACAAGGACCGCCAGCGCCAGAACGCTGCCCCAGAAGAAGCCCGACAAAAACCCGCTGCGCACGTCCAAGCCTCCTTGCCCTGCAACCCTGCGACACCCTGGCCCGGCCCTTGTGCCCTTGACCCCGGTGCATGCCTCTGACCATGTATAGCGCGAGGCGGGGGAAGGTTCACCCCCGAAGCGCGAGACATAGCATGATCCTGCTGATCGACAACTACGACAGCTTCACGTGGAATCTTGTCCATTTTCTGGGCGAGTTGGGAGCAGAAGTTGAAGTTCATCGCAATGACGCGCTGACCGTGGCCGAGGCCATGGCGCGCCGACCGGAGGCGATTGTCCTTTCGCCGGGGCCCTGCGACCCCGATCGCGCCGGCATCTGCCTTGAACTGACCGCCGCCGCCGCCGAGGCGGGAACGCCGCTTCTGGGTGTCTGCCTGGGCCATCAGACCATCGGTCAGGCCTTCGGCGGCCGCGTCGTCCCCGCCCCCGCCATCGTGCACGGCAAGACGGACAGGATCCGCCATGACGGCAAGGGCGTCTTCCGGGGCTTGCCAAACCCCCTTGTCGCGACGCGCTACCACTCGCTCGTCGTCGCCGAGGAAGGGTTGCCCGACGTCCTCGAGGTGACCGCGCGAACGGATGACGGCGCGATCATGGGTCTTTCCCACAAGCGCCTGCCCATCCACGGGGTGCAGTTCCACCCCGAGTCGATTCGGACCCAGCACGGCCACGACCTTCTGAAGAACTTTCTGGAACTCAGCCAGGTGCCCGCATGACCACCGATTTCCGGCCATTCATCGCCGCCGCCGCCGAACGCCCCCTGACCCGCGACGAAGCCGAAGCCGCCTTCGACGCCCTGATGGAGGGGACGGCCACCCCAAGCCAGATCGGCGGCTTTCTCATGGCGTTGCGCACGCGCGGCGAAACCGTGGACGAGATCGCGGCCGCCGCGGCGGTGATGCGCGCCAAGTGCCGGCGCGTAACGGCGCCGGAAGGGGCGATGGACATCGTCGGCACCGGCGGGGACGGCAAGGGCACGCTCAACATCTCGACCGCCACCGCCTTCGTCGTGGCCGGCGCCGGCGTTCCCGTCGCCAAGCACGGCAACCGGAACCTTTCGTCGAAATCGGGTGCCGCCGATGCGCTGACGGAACTCGGCATTGACGTCATGGTCGGCCCCGAAGTGGTCGAGGCGGCGCTTCGTGACGTCGGCATCGGCTTCATGATGGCCCCCATGCATCATCCGGCGATGAAGCATGTCATGCCCACGCGGACCGAGCTTGGCACGCGCACGATCTTCAACGTGCTTGGCCCCCTGACCAACCCCGCCGGCGTGCGGCGCCAGCTGACCGGTGCCTTCTCGGCCGAGTTGATTCGTCCGATGGCCGAAACCCTTGCCGCCCTCGGAACCGAAGCGGCATGGCTCGTGCACGGCGCGGACGGCACGGACGAGATCTCGGTCGCCGGACCGACGTCGGTCGCCGCGCTCGAGAACGGCCGCATCGAGATGCGAGAGATCCACCCCGAGGACGCCGGCCTTCCCGCCCACCCGTTCGAGGCCATTCTCGGCGGCACCCCGGCCGAGAACGCGGCCGCGCTGAGTGCGCTTCTTGATGGCGCGGAAGGCGCCTATCGCGACGCCGTCCTTCTGAACGCCGCCGCCGCCCTGGTCGTCGCCGGCAAGGCCCAGGACCTTCGGGAAGGCGTGCAGATGGCGCGCGAGAGCATCGACAGCGGCGCCGCGCGCGCCAAGGTCGAGGGGCTGGCCCGCGCAACGCGCAAGGCGGACGCATGACGGCAACGGTCCTCGAACGCATTCGCGCCTACAAGGAAGACGAGGTCCGCGCCCGCAAGGCCGCGCGCCCCTGGTCGGTGATCGAGGCCGAAGCGCGGTCTGCGCCGCCGCCCCGCCCCTTCGCCCAACGGCTTCAGGAGGCCAGCCGCACCGGCTATGGGCTCATCGCCGAGATCAAGAAGGCAAGCCCGTCGAAAGGGCTCATCCGCCCCGATTTCGACCCGCCCGCCCTGGCCCGCGCCTACGAAGCGGGCGGCGCCACCTGCCTTTCGGTCCTGACCGACGCGCCCTCCTTCCAGGGGCACGAGGACTTTCTTGTCGCAGCCCGACAGGCGGTATCGCTTCCCGTCCTGCGCAAGGATTTCCTCCACGATCCCTGGCAGGTGGCCGAGGCCCGCGCCATCGGCGCCGACGCGATCCTGGTCATCATGGCCTCGGTTTCCGACGCCGAGGCCGCCGAGCTTGAGGCCGCCGCCACCGAATGGGGCATGGCGGTCCTCGTCGAGGTCCACGACGAAGCCGAGCTCGAGCGCGCGCTCCGCCTCGACACGCCGCTTGTGGGCGTCAACAACCGCAACCTGCATACCTTCGAAACGACGCTCGAAACGACGCGCCGCCTGGCGCCGCTCGTGCCGGCAGGGCGCATGCTGATCTCGGAAAGCGGCCTTTTCACCCGCGCCGATCTCGACGAAATGGCCGCGGTGGGCGCCCGCGCCTTCCTGATCGGGGAAAGCCTGATGCGCGCGGCCGACGTCACGGCGGCGACCCGCGCCCTTCTGGAACCGACCGACGCCCCGGCACCGCAGGAGAACTGA
>RFGD01000522.1 GCA_003696705.1 Alphaproteobacteria bacterium
CATCTCCTTGCCCAGGCCCCGGCGAAATGCCGGAGCAACCAACCCACTTTGCGACGACAAAAGCCGCAGGTGGGACATGGCGATTACGCTAAGTGGTGTAATTTCTGCGCCTTCAACGGTGCAATGCCGGGTGGCCATCGAGGACATCAACAACTTGGTGAAGCGCGTGGGGATCCAGCGCTTTGTCCGAGGCCAACCGCACTGGCGAAGAGACGCGGCGAGACACCGCCCTGCCCGCCGGGCAAGGTGACCGCAAGTTCCCGATGCCGGATATGCTTCATGTCGGCTACCTCGCCAACGGCTACATCACCGCCCTTGCCGAGTCCGCCTCTCTCGCCCTTGTCGAAGAAGTCAACGCTCGCCGCGTTTGTCGAGGGCGAGGCGCGCCCCAAAGTGCGCACGCAGACTTCGCGCCTCACGCCTTGGGCTCGACGTGGCAAGAGCGGCATTCGGCCACGGGCGCGGCGAGGCTTGGTTGCCTCAGCGACTGGGGGCACCCGGTGTCACCGATAGAATACGCTGACCGTCTGATCGCTCTGACACTCCCTCAACAAAGTGGTCCGCCGCTGTGTTCAGGAAAGCGAAGGATCAGAATGGGAACGAAGCGACATAAGCCGAAACAAACTCTTATGTTATGACGCGACCGTGGTCCCAGTGGGGCCGCGCAAGCCGCGATCGCGCGCCAGGTCGAGGTGCTTTTCGGGCAAGGGATGACGCGGGGGATGCGATCGGTGAGGACCGTTCTACCGAACTGACCTGCTACCAACCAGATCAGGGAGCTCAATCGACTTCGGATGGAGAACGAGCGCCTGATCAGGTTGAACGCGGCGTGAAACAGGAAGCCTGCCGGATTTCTTCCGGCAGGCAGGCGGCGTGTCCTACGTCGAAGAATGCCTCAGACCATAAGCGCGCTACCATTTCCTCCTTCGTGGACCCACGCCCTAAGGCCGAGCGCGTATCGTGCCAGATGCTCCGGGCCCTAAGCCGGGTACGTCTGCCGGATCAGCCCTTGGCAAATTCGGGATAGGCTTCCATCCCGAGCTCTGCCGTATCGAGACCGACGATTTCGGTTTCCTCGTCCACGCGGATGCCCATGACCGCCCGCAGCGCCAGCCACACGGCCAGCGAGACAAAGAAGACGAAGGCGCCGACGATCAGGATCGAGGCCAGCTGTCCCGTCAGTGTCGCGTCCGGGTTGGTGAGCACGACGGCAAGCGTGCCCCAGATGCCGCAGACCAAGTGAACCGGGATCGCGCCTACCACGTCGTCGATCCGCAGCCTGTCCAGC
>RFGD01000122.1 GCA_003696705.1 Alphaproteobacteria bacterium
GCTCGTGCACACGAGCTATCAGATCTTCCTCGCCTGGGCCTACGAGAAGGGGGATCTGAGCCGCGTCTATCCGATCGCCAGGGGATCGGCGCCCCTCATGGTGCTCGTCGTCGGTTCGGTTCTCTTGCCGGATCGGCTGGCCCCGCTCGAGGCCACGGGCATCGTCGTCCTGGGCGCCGGCATCCTGGGCATGGCGGCGGGGGTCTTCCGCTCGGGCGAGTCGATCGCGCTTCTGCCCCTTGCACTGGCCACGGCAGTGGCGACGGCGACCTATTCCATGGTTGACGGCACGGGAGCGCGGGTCGACGGCGATGCGCTTGCCTATGTCGGCTGGCTTCTGGCTCTCGCGACCGTCTTCTATGCGCCGGCGGCGATATGGATGCGCGGGACGGCCGTCATCCCGCGCGGGGCGAAGGGCTGGCTTTGGGGGATGGGCGCGGGGGCGGCATCCTGGGCGGCCTATGCGACCGTGGTCTGGGCGATGACACAGGCCCCCATCGCCCTTGTCGCGGCGCTGCGCGAGACATCGATCCTCTTCGCCGTCCTTCTGGGCTGGCTCTTGTTCGGCGATCGGATGACCCGCGGCAAATGGCTGTCGGCGGGCCTGATCCTTCTGGGTGTCCTTCTGACGCGTCTGGCCGCGGTCTAGCCGTCGGCGCCGTAGATGATCTGCTGCGCGATGCCCGCCAGCGCCAGGTAGATGCTTGTCGCCAGAAGGCCGGTATGCGCCCAGCTTTGCGGGTGAAAGTCGACCCAGGCGGCCCAGGCGGCAAATCCGGTCCACAGAACCGCCACCGGAAGCGATACGGCCCGCCACCGCGCCGTCCGAATGGGGTGGATGAACTTGAGCGGCAGGAACATCGCCGCCGCCAGAAGCACGACGATCCCCAGCGTCATCCAGAACTCGGGCTTCAGTGCGAACAGGACCAGCACCAGCATGTTCCAGCACCCCGGGAAGCCCCAGAACGAATTGTCGCGTGTCTTCATGCGCGTGTCCGCGAAGTAGACGGCCGAGGCGTAGGTGATGACGATGATCGCGCACCAGCCCGTCCAGCCGGGCAGAAGTCCCGACTTGAAAAGCGCGTAGGCCGGAATGAACACGTAGGTCAGATAGTCGATGATGAGATCAAGAAGCACGCCGTCGAATTGCGGCGCATACCGCTTGACGTGATAGCGCCGGGCAAGCGGGCCGTCGGCACCGTCGACCACGAAGGCCACGACCAGCCAGAGGAACATGAGCGACCACTTGGCCTCGACCGCGGCGAGCATGGCCAGCATCGCGAAGACGGCCCCCGTGGCGGTAAGGAGGTGGACGAGGATGGCCTTGATCTCTGGTGTCATGGCGCGGCGTTGCTCTGGGCTTGGGGGGCGGTTGGGGTTTCAGGCACGTGGATGGGCACGACGGTAAACATCGAGAAGCCTTGACGTGTCAACCGCCGTATAGGCTTGCGTGGTCGAGAGAGAGGCGTGGCCAAGGAGCTCCTGAATGGCCCGCAGATCGCCGCCCGCGTCAAGAAGGTGGGTGGCGAAAGAGTGCCGGAGCGCATGGGGGGTGGCGCTGGAGGGAAGGCCAAGCTGCCGGCGGGCGCGCTCCATCGCCCGGGCCACCTCGCGCGGGCCAAGGGCGCCGCCCCGGCGGCCGCGAAACAGCGGCGCCTCCGGTTCGACGGGGAAGGGCAGGCGGGCAAGATAGGCATCGACGGCGCGCCGGGCCACCGGCAGGACCGGAACGATGCGCTCCTTCCCGCCCTTGCCCCGGATCCTGATGGTCTCGGCCAGGGGTGCATCCCGGACTTTCAGCGAAAGCGCCTCCGAGACGCGAAGCCCCGAGCCCCAGAGAAGCGTGAGCACGGCCGCGTCGCGCGCCGCCGTCCAGTCGTCGCCCGGGCGGGCCGGGGCCGCGACCGTGTCGATGACCGCGCGTGCGGCATCGACCGAGAGCGGCCGGGGCAGCTTGCGCCGGTATCGCGGGCTGCGCGCCGCCAGGACGGCGGTCGCGTCGAAACCGTCACGTTCGGACAGCCAGCGATAGAACGACTTGACCGCCGAAAGCGCGCGCGCGAGCGAGCGCGAGCCGACGCCGCGCTCCCGCTCGGCCGCCATCCAGGCGCGGAGATCGGCCTGACCGACACGCGCCAGCGCCGCACGCCCCAGCCCGCCGCCGTGGTAGCCCGACAGGAAGGACAGGAAGCCCCCGACGTCCCGGCGATAGGCGCGAAGCGTGTTCTCGGCCGCGCCATCGACGGCCGACAGCGTCGCCAGCCATTCTTCCAGCGCGGCCGTAAGTCCGGGGGACGGTTGCGTCACGCCAGCCAGCGCCGCATGGCGCGTTCGAAGGCGCCGCCGAAGAAGGCCAGAAGGTCCGTGCCCTGGTTCGGCCGGAACTGATGCGGATCTTCCGAGCCGAGGGCAAGCAGCCCGTCAAGCCGGCCGGGGCCGAAGTCGAGGCGGATGAGCGCCTCGGACCGGATCCACTCGGCCGCCTCTCCGTAAAGCGCTTCGTTCGCCTTTGCCGGCTGGCGCAGGACGACCGTTCGGCCCTGCGCGCCGTGGCCGCTCAGCGGGCCCATGAATGAATCCAGCTCGCCGGCCGGGACAAGCATCAGCACGTCCTCGAAGCCGCCCGGGACGGTGCCCTGGGGATCCCGCGTCTCGAGGACAAGACGCATCCGCGTCACGCGCAAGACCTCGAGAAGCGGGCCGCGAAGGTTCTCGAGAAACTCGGGGAACGTCACCGGATCCAGGAGCGTGAGGACCGCACGATGGATCTGGTTCGTCCCCGAGATGTTCTCGTAGGCCGCGGCGATGACCGAACGGTGCGTCTCTTCAAGACGGTTGAGGCGCTGTTCCAACCGTTCCATCGCGATACCGCGCAGGTCGACGATGTTGTTGCCAAGCGCCCGCTCGTTGGCCGCGATCAGCGCGCGCATCAGATCCCGGTCCTCGAGAATGAGTTCCGGATCTTCGAGAATTCGCTCGCGCAGGCCGTCGATGGGCCGAGCCGCTTCAGTCATGTGCCTGTCCCCGGATATTGTTCTGCCTCGGTCGTGTTTCGGCAGAGCATACACCAGTCTCAGGCGATTTTCTGCCCCGTTTTTTCCCAGTCGGACAAAAAGGCAGCCAGGCCCTTGTCGGTCAGCGGGTGCTCGACCATCTTGCGGATCACCGACGGCGGGGCCGTCGCGATGTCGGCGCCGATGCGCGCCGCCTCGGTCATGTGGTTGACGCTACGGATCGAGGCGGCAAGGATCTCGGTCCGGAAGTCGTAGTTGTCGTAGATCTCGCGGATGTCGGCAATCAGGTCCATCCCGTCCAGGTTGATGTCGTCCAGCCGGCCGATGAAGGGCGAGATGAACGTGGCGCCGGCCTTGGCGGCCAGCAACGCCTGGTTGGGAGAGAAGCAGAGCGTGACATTGACCATGTGCCCCTCGCCGGTCAGCACCCGGCAGGCCTTCAGCCCGTCCCAGGTCAGCGGCACCTTGACGGCGATGTTGGGCGCGATCGCGGCCAGCCGGCGACCCTCGGCAACCATGGCCTCGGCCTCTGTCGCGACCACCTCGGCCGAGACGGGCCCCTCGATCATCTCGCAGATCTCGCGCGTGACCTCGAGGATATCGCGGCCGGACTTCAGAATGAGCGAGGGGTTCGTCGTCACCCCGTCCACCATGCCGAGTTCGTTCAGTTCGCGGATGGCGTCGACGTCGGCTGAATCGACAAAGAATTTCATGTGCGGTTTCCTTCGGTCAGGATCGGGCTGTTTCGGGTCGCCGGGTGGCGTTCGCTGCGACCTTCTATCGCAACCCGTCGGGGACCGAAAGCCCCGCCGCGCCGCCCGGAGTGCAGGATGACCAGACCGCCCGGATGGTTCGAGGAAGGCGCACTCGTCTCGGTCCTGACGACCCAGCCGATCGACCGCTTCCTTGACTACAAGGCGCCGCCGGGCGGCTGTGCGGCGGGGGCATTCGTCGAGGTGCCGCTCGGCCCGCGGCGGGTGATGGGCGTCGTCTGGGGGCCGGGCGGCGGCGGCTTCGATCCGGCCCGCATCCGCGGCGTGCACAGCGTCTGGGACGTCCCCCCGATGCGAGAGGAGATGCAGCGCTTCCTGGAACGCGCCGCCGAATACACGCTGACGCCGCTGTCGCACATGCTGCGCCTTGCCACGCGCGCCCCGGGCATCGGCGCCCCGCCGGCGAAGCGACGTGTCCTGCGCAAGGGCGCCCACCTGCCCGAGCGGATGACGGACGCACGGCGCCGGGTCCTTGCCGTCTTCGACGAGTTTGGCGGCGGCGTTTCGCTGACCCCGACCGAGGTCCAGCGGCTTGCCGGGGTCTCTGGCTCGGTCGTGCGCGGACTTGTCGAGGCCGGGGCGCTGGTCGAGGAAGCGGCCCCGCGCGATCTGCCGTTCCCGCCGCTCGATACCGAATTGCCCGGCAAGGCCCTGAGCCCGGGACAGGCGACTGCGGCCGAGACCCTTCGCGCGGCCATCGCAAGGGGGGGCTTCGGCGTCACGCTTCTTCGCGGGGTGACCGGGTCGGGCAAGACCGAGGTCTACCTCGAAGCGGTCGCGGCCGCCGTGCGGGAAGGTCGGCAGGCGTTGGTCCTTCTGCCCGAGATCGCGCTGACGGCGGATTTTCTTCGCCGCGTCGAGGCGCGTTTCGGCGTGCGGCCGGCCGAATGGCATTCGGGGCTGACGCAGACCGAGCGGCGACGCGTCTGGCGCATGGTGGCCGAGGGGAATGCAGAGCTTGTCGTCGGCGCGCGATCGGCCCTGTTCCTGCCCTTTCGCGACCTTGGCCTTGTCGTCGTCGATGAAGAGCACGACACGAGCTACAAGCAGGAAGACGGGGCGCTCTACAACGCGCGCGACATGGCCGTCCTGCGCGCCTCGATCGCGGGGGCCGAGGTCATCCTTGCCTCGGCCACGCCGTCGGTGGAAAGCTGGGTCAACGCGCAGACCGGGAAGTATCGGCGGCTGGACCTGCCCGACCGTTTCGGCGAGGCCGAGATGCCCGACATGCACGCCATCGACATGCGCGCCGAGCGGTTGCCGCGCGGGCGGTGGATCTCGGAAACGCTGGCCGGCGCGGTGCGGGCGCGGATCGAGCGGGGCGAGCAATCGCTTCTTTTCCTCAACCGCCGCGGCTATGCGCCGGTCACGGTCTGCCGGGCCTGCGGCCATCAGATCGGCTGCGAGCATTGCGACGCGCGAATGGTCGAGCACCGTTTCCAGAAGCGGCTGATGTGTCATCAGTGCGGCGAGACGCGCCCCATCCCCACCGCCTGTCCGTCCTGCGGCGCGGAAGAGGCGCTGGCCGCCGTCGGCCCCGGTGTCGAGCGCGTCGCCGAGGAGGCGGCGGCGCTGTTTCCGGGGGCGCGACTGGCGATCCTGTCATCGGACGTCTTCCCGAGTGCGCGCGCCCTTCGCGAGGCCATTGCCGGCATCGCCGAGGGTGGTGCCGACATCATCATCGGCACACAGCTCGTGGCCAAGGGGCACAACTTCCCCCTTCTGACGCTGGTCGGCGTGATCGACGCGGATCTCGGCTTGCAGGGGACCGATTTGCGCGCGGCCGAACGCACCTATCAGCTGGTCCGGCAGGTGGCAGGCCGCGCCGGACGCGCGGCACGCCGGGGCACGGCCCTGATCCAGACCTTCCAGCCCGAACATCCGGTGATCCGCGCCATTCTTGCCGGCGACGACGAACGCTTCCTGAACGCCGAGGCGGCCGAGCGACGGCAGGCGGGGATGCCCCCCTTCGGCCGCCTTGCCGGGGTCATCGTGTCGGGGCCGGATCTGGCCGCGGTCATGGACGTTGCGGGCCGGCTTGCCCGCGAAGCGGCGCCCCTTGCGGCGGTCGGGGCACAGGTGTTCGGGCCGGCGCCGGCGCCGATCGCGCGCATTCGCGGCCGCCACCGCGTGCGGCTTCTGGTCAAGGCACCGCGCACCCCGGCGTTGCAGGGGGCCATCCGCAAATGGCTGGCCCCGCTGCGCCTGCCGGCCAATCTGCGCGTCACGGTCGATATCGACCCGCAAAGCTTCTACTAGGTTCCGGCGGCCGGTCTTCCCAACCGCCCCCCTCGCCGCTACAAGGCGGCATGAAACTTCGGGATTTTCCACGATGGCAAGGATCAAACCCCAACCCGGCGTCATGGACATCGAGCTTTACGTGGGCGGCGAAGCCTCGTTGCCCGGCGTCGCCGAGCCGGTAAAGCTCTCGTCGAACGAGAACCCCTTCGGACCGGGCGAGGCCGCCCTTGCCGCCTACCGCGAGGCGGGTGCCTCCCTTCATCGCTATCCCTCGTCGGATCATCGCGCGCTGCGCGAAGCCATTGCCGAGGTGCACGGGCTCGACGCGGGGCGCATCATCTGCGGGGCGGGCTCGGACGAGGTGATTTCGTTCCTTTGCCAGGCCTACGCCGGGCCCGGCGACGAGGTCATTCACACCGAGCACGGCTTTGCGATGTATCGGATCTCGGCCCTTGCCGCCGGCGCGACGCCTGTCGAGGTGCCCGAGCGCGAGCGCACGACCGATGTTGACGCCATCCTCGCGGCGGCGAACGAGCGCACGCGCCTCGTGTTCATCGCCAACCCGAACAACCCGACCGGAACGATGATCGGCGGCAACGAGATCGTGCGCCTGGCCGACGGCCTTCCCGAGGGTGCGCTTCTGGTCCTCGATGGCGCCTATGTCGAGTATGTCGAAGGCCATGACGGCGGGGCGGCCCTCGTCGATGCCCGCGACAACGTCGTCATGACACGGACCTTTTCCAAGATCTACGGTCTTGGCGCGCTTCGCGTCGGTTGGGGATACGGGCCGCAGGAGGTGATCGACGTGCTCAACCGGGTGCGGGGGCCTTTCAATGTCTCGGGCCCGGCGCTGGCCGCGGCCGAGGCGGCGGTGCGCGACCAGGCCTACGTGGCCCATTGCAGGGCCGAGAACGCCCGCCTGCGGGCGCGGCTTGCGCGGGCGCTTGCGGAGATCGGCATCCCGTCGGATCCGTCTGCGGCCAACTTCGTCCTGGCGCGCTTTCGCGACGCGGCCACGGCCGAGGCCGCCGACGCCTACCTGAGGACGCGGGGCGTCATTGTCCGGCGCGTCGCGGGCTACGGCTTGCCGGCGGCGCTCAGGATCACCATCGGCGACGAGGACGCCTGTGACCGGGTGGCTGGTGCGCTTGGCGACTTCATGGCACGGAGGGGGGAAGGATGAGCGCGCCCGCAATCCGGCGCATTGCCTTCATCGGACTTGGGCTCATCGCGTCGTCGATGTGCCGGGCCATCCGCGAAGGCGGCCTTGCGGCCGAGATCGTCGGCACCGCCCGGTCGGCCGAAACCCGAGAGACGGCCCGAGAGATCGGGCTTTGCAATCGGGTCGTGGACACGCCGGCCGAGGCCGTCGCGGGGGCCGACGTCGTGGTTCTGGCCGTGCCGGTCGGGGCGATGGATGCCGTGGCGGCCGAGATCGCGGGCCATCTTGCCAGGGACGCCATCGTCACCGACGTCGGTTCGGTGAAGCGTTCGGTGATCGACCAGGTGCTGCCGCAGCTCCCCGAGGGCGTGCACTTCGTCCCCGCCCACCCCATCGCCGGGACCGAGCATTCCGGCCCGCGCGCCGGTTTCGCCGAGCTTTTCGAGGGACGGTGGTGCATCCTCACGCCGCTTCCCGGCACCGAGCCCGAGGCGGTCGAGCGCATCGAGCGTCTGTGGCGCGACATGGGTGCGATGGTCGACCGGATGGACCCCGAGCATCACGACCTGGTCCTTGCGGTGACAAGCCATGCGCCGCACCTCATAGCCTACACGATGGTCGGCGTCGCGGACGATCTGCGCCGCGTGACCGATTCCGAGGTCATCAAGTATTCGGCAGCCGGTTTCCGGGATTTCACGCGCATCGCCGCGTCGGACCCGACAATGTGGCGCGACGTGTTCCTTCACAACAAGGAGGCGACGCTCGAGATCCTCGGCCGTTTCACCGAAGAGCTTTTCGTCCTGCAGCGGGCAATTCGCGAAGGCGACGGCGAGTTTCTTCATGACTATTTCGCCCGGACACGGGCAATCCGCCGTGGTATCATCGAAGCCAAGCAGGATGTCGACGCGCCGGATTTCGGTCGCGTCGTCCTGAAAAAGAACGGTTGAGGCACGGCAAGAGGGGCAGTGGCGCGGAACATGAAACGGGTGTGGATGGTGGCCGCCGCGATGGTGATCGCGGCTTCAGGGGCGGCCGGGGCAGGCGCGCCCTGGGTGTCTCCGCGACCGACGCTGCGCGCGGCCCCGGCGATGCTTCCGGCATCGACGGCCCGCCCGGTCCACCGCCGCGTCACGCTTGTCTCGGTGACATATGGCGCCTCGTATCGCCCTCCTCTTCGCCCCGCCGCGCTGACCGCCGGGGCCGCCGGTGTCGGGACGCC
>RFGD01000123.1 GCA_003696705.1 Alphaproteobacteria bacterium
GGAGGCCGGCGCCCCGCCTGCAAGCCCCGGAAAACGGATTCAGGATGCGGGCTGAAAGATGGCCCGCATCGGCCCGTTGACATGCAGCCGGCCTCTGCGGTCCACGACCAGGGCCGGCATCTGCCGGCGTTCGAGCAGCTTCAGTCCCGTCGGACCCAGCACGAAGAGGGCCGTGCTCCAGGCATCGGCCAGCGTGGCCGTCTCCGCGATGACCGTTGCGCTCTGGCTGAGCGCTGCCGGATGACCGCTTTCCGGATCCAGAATATGGTGGTAGCGCCGGCCCCGGTCGATATAGAAGCGTTCGTAATCGCCCGAGGTGACGATGCTGACATCCCCCTTAACCTCAATGGTTCCGAGCACATCCCCGGCGCTTCGCGGATGGCGCAGGCCGATGCGCCAGGGCTTGCCGTGATGACTGCCGATCACACGGATATCGCCACCGGCATTGATGATCGCATGTTGAATGCCGGCCCGCCGCAGGACTGCGATGCCGCGATCGATCGCATAGCCCTTGGCGATGGCACCGAAATCCAGCTCGCATCGTTCACTGGTTCGCGACCACTCATTCCCGTCTTTTCGGATGCACCCGGCCGGCGGGATTGAGGCCCGGATGGCGTCCTCCGAAGGCGGGTGACTGGGGAGCGGCTCCATCGAGAAGCCCCAGAGCCGGTTCAGCCTTCCCAGAGCGGGGTTGAAGGCGCCGTTCGATTCCTGCTGGATTGCAAGCGCGAGGCTCAGGATGCGTGCCACCTCATTGTCCAGTCTGACGCTTGTGCCCGGCCGGCTTCGATTGAAGCGCTTGACGCTGTTGTCCCGTTCGCGATAGATCGTGAACATATCGTCGATGCGTTGCATCTCTTCGGCCGCCTGCCGGATCGCGTTCTCGGCCAGTTCGGGATCGGCATCGGCGACGGTGAATTCCACCAGCGTGCCCATGATGAAGCGGGTCTCATGCATATCGGCACTGTTGCTGCATGAGACGAGCAGGAACAGAACAGGGAAGAGCCGGAACATGCCCGCCATTGTTGCGTCAAGCCGCCTCAAGGCAAGCCTGAAGGGGGCTTGCATGCCGACAGCAAATACCCGAGTATTCCGCTCGGATATTATCAGAAGCGGCCGGTGCTCTTGGGTACCCGGGCGCATTCGAGGTGCGTATGAGCGTGACATTGACCCAGGCGGCGGCGGACAAGGTTCTCGGGCTGCTGGAGAACGAGCAGAACGAGGCGCTGAACCTTCGCGTGTTCGTGTCTGGCGGCGGCTGCTCCGGCTTTCAGTAC
>RFGD01000523.1 GCA_003696705.1 Alphaproteobacteria bacterium
CGACGGCCCCGGGCAGAAAGCCGGTTCCGGCGAAAGGAAGGACCCGGGTCAGGCGGGCGGCCACTATCGGGGCGCGGCGTCGCGGGTTCCGCCGCGGCCGTCCCCGGGGCGTCGGCGCTGTCCGGGAATGATCCTGCCGCGGCGCAGCGAGGGCGCGGGACAGGCCGTCCCATGGGGTGGGCGGCCGAAGGAAGGCCCTCGGGGGACGGGTTACGATGCCGCGGCGTGCCGTGCACGGGCGCCCGGGGCAGGCGCGCCGCCTTCCCTGTGCAAGCCGACGGGCCGGTCGCGCCGTTCGCCGCAGCCTCGACCAAGATCTTCGCCCGCTTTCCATCCCCGGAGGCGCGAGCCCCCCGGGTCAGGCGGGCGCCCCCTCGGCGGCGACGCGGCCACCGCCGCCTGCCGGGTGGCCCCTGTCCGGGCGTTGCGTCATTGCCCGGATCGGGCCGGGCATGTCAGCGTGCAAGGGTCGCGAACAACCGCGGGTCCACGCTTTTGGCAAAGAAGGTGTCGCCGTGGGTCAGGATCGACACGGCGTCATGGCTGTGCAGGCTTTCCTGATGGCTGGCGACGACGCGGAAATCGCCGATGCGTGCGTCGCCCATCAGTGCCTCGGCGAAGAGCCGCGCGGCATCCTCGACGAAGATCGGGTTGGCGCCGTTGAGCTCGGCGAAGGCCTGTTCGTCCTCGCGCTTCACCATGACCTGCGTTTCGGTCGGCACCGCCTTTCGGCACATCTCGACGAGGTCCTCGAACCACAGCGTCCCCTCTCCGGTCAACTCGACCGAGATGCGCGCCACCGACCGCTGGGAATGCGGCGTCGCGATCTGGCCGCGATGGCGGCGGGCATGCTCGGACAGTTCGAGCGAGCAGGGACAGGTCGAGGAATAGACATAGTCGAGGTGCAGGATGCGCTTGCGCACTGCTGCCGCCTCGACGACCTCGAGCGCGATGTCGTAATACTGGTAACCCTCGAGCCCCGAGCGCAGCGACGTCACCTTCATCGGGAAGGAAAGCGCCATCTGGATCCGTGCATCAAGGCTTTCGAGGTCGGCCTTGTAGTCGTCCAGCACCCGCTCGACCACTTCGAACGAGAAGCGCTTCTCGGCGTGCCGATAGAAGGTGCGCATGATCCGCGACATGTTGATGCCCTTCTTCTCGGCCTCGAGGCTGACGGTGCCCGTCACCGAGGTTTCGAGCGTCAGGTCGCCGTTGTCGCGGGTATGAAAGCGCACCGGCAGCCGGAAGTTGGAAATGCCGACATGCTGGATGCGTCGTCGCGCGCCGCGGATGAGCGAGGCGGGCCCGTTCTGCAGATCGGGCAGGCTGCGCCGATAGGCCTCGTCGACCGCGAAATCGGCGGGATAGTCGCGCCGGAACTCGGGGTAGCCGGGGTTCGGCAGATCGGCCACGAGGCGCGCGATCTCGGGGTCGAGCCCCTCGATCTCGGCCGTGCCGGCCGTCGCCGCCCAGCGCCGAAGCTTGTCGATCGCCTTGCGGACGTCAGCCGTCGTCGGCTCGCGCTCGGATTCAGGGCGCAGGTAGTTCATCGCAAAAGGTCCTCTTCGCGCAGACGATCCCAATATGGGCACTATTGGCGCCGAATCCCAACAATTCCTTAACAGATACGTCGAGCGTGGCGAACGGATCAGCCGAAAGCGGCGTCTATCGCCCCGCAGACGTCGGCCACGATGTCCTCGGCGTCCTCGAGCCCGACCGAAATGCGCACAAGCCC
>RFGD01000124.1 GCA_003696705.1 Alphaproteobacteria bacterium
GAATCGAGATGCGCCTGAAGCGCCGCAACCTCGGCGCGCGCATCCCGAAGCCCGTCCATGGCGGCGCGCAGCTCTGCCTCGGTCTGTTGCAGCTTGCTGCGCAATTCGGCTTCGCGCGCCTCCAGTTGGCGCAGCGCGTCGTCGCGTGCCTCTTCGGCATCGTGAAGCGCAGTGGCCATCGCTTCGAGTTCCGAAAGCTCGGCCTGACTTGCCCGTGAAAGCCGCTGGACCAGCCACGAGGCCAGCCAGCCAAGCACGAAGGCGACGAAAAGCGCGACCGCGGTCGCGATGATGAACTCGGTTCGGTTCATTCGGCTTGCTCCTCGGTCTCGGTTCCCGTTTCGCCGGGGCGGGCGGTGGCGTCGGCAGGTGCCGTCTTCCGGTCGCCAGCGGCGGCTTGCCCCTCGGCGTCGGCGGCCGCGCCCGCTTCGCCATCGGCGGCCTCGGGCGCGCCATCGGTCGCCGACAGGAGACGGAATTCGATGCGGCGGTTGGCTTCGCGGCCTTCCTCGGTCTTGTTGTCGGCGATGGGCTGGCTTTCGCCATAGCCCTTGGCCGTCAGGTTCCTTGTCAGCACGCCCCGGGCCAACAAGGCGCTCAGCACCGCTTCGGCCCGCGCCTGGCTCAGCGCCTGGTTCATCTCTTCGCGGCCCTGGCTGTCGGTGTGGCCGCCGATCTCCATCGGCACGTCTTCGCATTCCATCATGATGCGGGCGATTTCCGAAAGCGTTTCGGCGGCCGAAGCGTCGATCTCTGCCGAGCCGGGGGCGAAGACGATCTTCTTCTGCGCAAGGACCGCGTTTATGCGGCGCACGCATTCTTCGGGCGACGGCCCCCGTTCGGCCAGCGCAAGGGCCGGGTCGACACGCAGGTCAAGCGAAAAGCCGTCGCTGCCGAGCCGCCCGCCAAGAAGGCGGGAGACCTCGGCAATGGTTTCCTGATGGGCCACGGTCCCCGAGACGCGAACCTCGTCGGGCGTGACCGAGAGCTCACCCGAGTGCAGGCGCGCCAGCGCATCGAGCCCCGCGAGGACCCGCAGCTCCCAGCCTTCCGGCACGTTGCCGTCGGGCCGCACCTCGGCGGTGATCTTCGTGCCGGCATAGCGGGCACGGGCCATTGCCACGACCAGCGCAAGTTCTCGGTCGCTGGCCAGACGTCCGTGAAGTTCGAGCGTGCCCTTGTCACCGGCAAGTTCGGCACGGAAAACGGGCTGATCGGTCCCGCCCGCGGCCTTTTCGTCGGCGGGCGCGCGATGGCGCGCGCGGAAGGTGAAGACGGCGGGAAGCCGGGCCGAAAGCGCCCCGGCGACCTTGTCGAACTCGTCGGGCGGGACGTCGGGGCCCGCGACGAGCGTCATGTCGGCGTCGACAAGTGTCAGCGCCGCGTCCCCCAGGCTGGCGGCCGCCTCGATCCCCATGACGGCGGCATCCGCCCAGCTGGGCGAGGGGACGCCAAGGCCCACCGGACAGTCGAGGGGCGGCGTCGCCCCGCCGGCCTTCGCCGCCCGAAGGATCCGGTCCTGCGCCGCGTCGCTGTCGGCCGCGCAGGCCTCGAGCCGCGCCTGCCCGCCCGAGACGACGAAGCGCAGGGTGAAGGGGGTGATGACGGGGCGGGGCGCCCTGAGATCGAGCGTGAGGCTGACGCCCTCGGGCACGGCCTCGCGCAGGGTCCGTTCCAGCGTTTCCTTCGTCTCATGCGCATCGAGGACGGCCCGGATCCGGACGACACCGGGTTCCACCGAAATCTTCGCGCGCGGCAGGCGCGAGAGCGCATCGAGCGCAAAGGCGACCGCCGGCTTCCAGCCGTCCGGGACCGGGTGGTCTGCAGTCTCGAGAAGGTTCGTGACGGGCCGCTTTCCGGCGATCTCGGCGATACGCGCCCCGATTTCCTCGCGCCCCATCGCCGCGGGAACAAGGCCGATCAGGGAAATGCCGCCATCCGAACGCAGGAACTCTATGGTGAACTTCGGAGGCGGAAGGCCGGCGGGGTCGCGGACCGTGACGGCGTCGACCAGCCGCTCGGGGTCGATGACCTTGCCCACGGCGCTGAGCGCGGCGAAACGCGCCGCTTCGTCCGGCGCTTCACCCGATAGCCGGACGACGAGCCCGTCCACCTCGACACGGACCCAGTTGGCGCCCGCCGCGTGCGCGGCCCCTTCCGCGGCCGCCCGCGAGCGCGCCTCGACCCAGTCCGCGGCCTTCCACGCGGCGCCGAGGCTTGCCCCGGCCGCGATGACCAGCGCGATGGCAGCGGCTGCGATTGCCCTTGGGTTCATGTCCTGTCTCCGCCCTTTGACGGCGTTCTCTAATCGTCGCGCGCGCGGCGTTCAATCAGACGAGCGTCGCGACGGCAAGAAACAGCGCAGGGATCAGTCCCGCGTCGCGGTTCGAACGGAAAAGCCGCAGACAGACCGACGCGTCGTCGATGTCCAGCCGCCGCAGCTGCCAGGCGAGGTGCCAGCCGAACCCCCAGGCCCCGGCAAGGCCGATGACGAGGCGAAGCGGCGACGCGCCCGGGAGAAGTGCAGCGATCACCGCGGCGCCCATGAGCACCACGGAAAGGACGAGGAACGCCAAAAGCCATTGCGGCGTCGCATTGCCGAACAGGCGCGCCGTCGAACGCACGCCGATGAGTGCGTCGTCTTCCTTGTCCTGATGGGCGTAGATCGTGTCATAGAACAATGTCCACGCGATCCCCGCGGCGTATAGAAGAAGCGGCGCGGACGTCAGGTTTCCGGCATGCGCCGCCCACGCAAGAAGCGCGCCCCAGTTGAAGGCAAGCCCAAGGAAGACCTGCGGCCACCAGGTGAACCGCTTGGCAAAGGGATAGATCGCGACCAGAAGCACCGAGGCGATC
>RFGD01000524.1 GCA_003696705.1 Alphaproteobacteria bacterium
AAATTCCTTTTTTATATCCTCGGACGGAAACGCAGAACATAAGAAACGTGTCTTATTCAAATACTTTGACGTATCTTCAATCTGATCGATCATATACTAACAGACCAGTAATAAATGTATCTAATGTTGATTATATAACATTTGACACAGGAACACCGCCTGTATTTAATCTTTTTGGTGTGCGTACTACACCTATAACTGATATCAACGAGAACGTTTCTTTTAGAGGAAACTGGTTCATATGTCCTGCTGATATAGATAACATTGCAAGAGTCACCGTTGACGATGATGATTTGGTTGATAGAGTGCTTATCTTCTTTGGTGCAGATTCCAAGATAGATGCAGAATATGAATTCTTGCAAGACTTCTACGTAGAATCCAGAGCCAATCTTTTCAAAAGACATCAAGGGATTGGTCCTTGTTATATACGCCCGACATCAAAAGTCGGACTTCAACGAATCGCTCTTTCTAAGCTGGTAGAGCCGTACAATGGCGAATATAAGCTCCGTGACAGCTTCTGTAATTTCTTCGTAGGATACAACAAAGATTATTCTATTCTCAACGATCCTTTTGTTTTTGAAAGCATAGGATGGAACTACGACTTTTGTAGTGAATGCATATCCGAGTTTCCTACTCGATATGCATGGAGCCAGTTACAAAGCACAGAAGAGCAGAACCTTGACCTTCTTGTATTTCTTGCTGCAAACTATTACGACCTCCCTCAGGATACTGGTGAGATAGTAAAGATAGACTATGTAAGCAAGAAGCTTATCATACGCACCAAGGAAGCAGCATATGTCACACAGCCTACACCTCGTAACCTCAAGATAGAAGATGATAACGTTGCTATAGGCACAGGGGAGTTTTTGTCTATAGAGCCTATACGTGTTAATATAAACGCTACAGGATATGGTGGGCAGCAGAACAAGATCGACTCCATTCTATGTGACAGAGGTCTTGTATGGATAAATACAAGAACAAAAGAAGTACATCTGTTCAACGGCAAGTTCGATGATCTGCATGTGGACATATTCAATGTCCTTAGAGATCACATAAAAGAAGTGCCTACTCTGTTTGCCTATGACAACGAAAACAAGAGGATTATAATGTCCAACAAGAACAATATCACCTTAAGCTATTGTTTCATAACAGGAGGATGGAAGTCATTCCATTCGTACATACCAAAGTACATGTTCTACGACTACATGACGTTTTACTCTGTTTATAAGAACAAGGTCTTCAGTCATGATAGTGAGCAGAGAAATAACTTTTATTGGTACAGTTTCCCGTTTGTATTTGAAAGTATATTGAGAGAAAGCAATACATTTATACCAACATCAACATATATCTACATGGAAATAACTGATGAAGAAGGGAACGTCATAAATGACGAAAGTATAACCAGATTTCTTGCGTATAACTCGCAGCAAAGCACTGGCATACAGGAGACGAGAGTGAATGATATCAGGTCTATTTATTTTGATCCTGGTGTTATACATGTAAAGATAACGGACAAGGTACACAAGATATCTCCAATACGCGACTATAGTGAGAGCAACGACATATGGACAGACGATATTAGTTCTATCAAGGTGGGCGACAATCAGGGGTGGATGGACAAGCTTCCCGTCGTCAACCACGACAAAGACATCATTGCTGCAGGAGTGTTCAGGGACAAGTGGCTGGCAGTACGTGGATTTTACGACAAACACAACAAGGTAAAAGTAGAGATAGCTCAGGCACTTTACAATATTTCAAAACGTTAATATTATGAAACCGTACAGCAAAGGTCCTCGCAAGATGAAGATTCGCAAGAGCGACA
>RFGD01000125.1 GCA_003696705.1 Alphaproteobacteria bacterium
CGGCGGCTTGTCGAGGTCGCGACGGCGGCGCCCCTGCCGACGACGCCTGTCTGGCTTGCCGTCCATGGCGATCTGATGCGTGTGCCGCGGGTGCGCCGCGTCCATGACGCCCTGCGCGAGGGGCTGGCCGGGCTTGCGCCGCTACCGGGCGGTCACGCGCCCGGCTGATCCGGCCCCTTCGGGCACCGCGCCGCGGCCGAGCGGCGGACGGGCCCGCACCGTGGTCAGAAGCGCGGGGGTCGGCCGCGCGGTCCCATGTTCGTCTGCATCCAGTCCGGCAGACCCAGCCAGCGCTCCAGCCCGAACAACAAGAGGCAGAGCGCGATCACGGCCAGGACAAGGAGAACCCGCCGCCAGCCGGGCGGGCGGTGCGCCCAGCGGGCCATGCGCAGAAGCCATCGCAGGTTCATGCCGCGTCCGTGAAACGGACCTTGCCGATGTAGGGAAGGTTCCGGTTCCGCTGCGCGAAGTCGATGCCATAGCCGACCACGAACTCGTCGGGGATCTCGAACCCCGTCCAGGTCGCCTTGATGTCGACCTCCCGGCGCGAGGGCTTGTCGAGAAGCGCGATCGTCTCGAGCCGGCGCGGCCGCCGGCCCTCCAGAAGGCGCACGACATGCGACAACGTGTGGCCGGTATCGACGATGTCCTCGACAACAAGGACGTCGCGCCCCTCGATCTGGCCTCGGATGTCTTTCAGGATCCGCACCTCGCGCGAGCTTTCCATGGCATTGCCGTAGGACGAGGCCTCGAGGAAGTCGACCTCGACCGGCAGCCCGAGCTCTCGGACCAGATCGGCGATGAAGATGAACGATCCCCGCAAGAGCCCGACGACGACAAGCTTGTCGGTGCCTGCGAAGTGCCGCTCGATCTCGGCGGCCAGCGCTTCGACCCGGGCGGCAATCGCCTTGGCCGAGATCATCTGGTCTATGACGTATGGTCGCCCTGTCATGGCCCCCCCTTGCATTGGCGTGCCGCCTTGTGAAATGTCCCCGCACCAGAAAGGGAATCCGGGCAACATGCCGACCCACGCCGAAAAGCGACGACTGCCCTACACGGCCGAGCAGATGTATGCACTGGTCGCCGACGTCGCACGCTACCCCGAGTTTCTTCCCTGGTGCAGCGCGACTCGCATCCGCTCGCGCCGTCCCCTTGCCGACGGCCGCGAGGTGATGGAAGCCGACATGGTCGTGTCTTTCAAGGTTTTCCGCGAGCGTTTCGGCTCTCGGGTCACGCTCTCGCCGGACAGCCATCGCATCGACGTCGAGTATCTGGACGGTCCGTTTCGGTATCTCGACAACCACTGGCAGTTCACCGACATGCCCGACGGCGGCTCCGAGGTCGAATTCTTCGTCGATTTCGAATTTCGCTCGGCGCTTCTCCAGTCGATCATCGGTGTGGTCTTCAACGAGGCCATGCAGCGCATCGTGCGGGCCTTCGAGGCGCGCGCCGCCCAGCTCTACGGCCCCGGCGCGGCCTGAGCCAGGCCGCCCGCGGGGCCGCCCGGCCGCTCAGGACGCCAGGTCGTAGGCACGTTCGCCGTGAAGCTCCAGGTCAAGGCCGTTCGTCTCGACCTCGGCGCTGACGCGAAGGGTCGTCACGGCTGCCACGGCCCGGATCAGGACAAGGGAAACCACCAGCGTGTAGACCCCGACGATCAGAAGGCCGCCAAGCTGAGCCACCCAGCTTCCCTTGGCGAAGACCGCGATCATGATCGTTCCGAAGATGCCGCCCACGCCATGGACGGCGAAGACGTCCAGCGTATCGTCGATGCCGGCCCGGACCTTGACGACATTGATCGCCTCCTGGCAGAGCACGCCGGCGATGGCGCCGATGACAAGGGCCTCGACCGGACCGACGAAC
>RFGD01000525.1 GCA_003696705.1 Alphaproteobacteria bacterium
AATCACGCGCTGCCCGCGTTCGGGATCGTATCCCTCCGTGGCCGGCCGGTCCCCAAGGGCGTCCGTTCCGTAAAGGGCGTCGTAGAGCGACCCCCAGCGTGCATTTGCGGCGTTCAGCGCGTAGCGGGCGTTCGTGATCGGCACGACCAGCTGCGGCCCGGGGATCTCGGCGATTTCCGGATCGGTATTCGTGGTCTCGATCTCGAAATCGGGCCCTTCGGGCACGAGATAGCCGATCTCGCCGAGGAACGCTTCGTAGGCATCCGGGTCCACGGGTTGCCCCCGGCGGGCAAGATGCCACGCGTCGATCTCGGCCTGAAGCGCCTCGCGCCGGGCCAGAAGGGCCCTGTTCTCGGCCGTCATCGAGCCGACGATGCCGGCAAACCCGGTCCAGAACTCGTCGGCCGTGACCCCGGTGCCCGGCAGGGCCTCGTTCTCGATGAAATCGGCAAGGACGCGCGCCACCTTCAGGCCGGCACGATCGACACGCTCGGTCATGGAAGAAACTCCCCTCTGGCAAGCCCCGGGGGGAAGGAATACCGTCCGGGGAAAGGCGACGCAACAGGTTTGGTAACATTTTCTTACCAATTGCGCCGATTGCGGCGGGTTGTGGGGCCTTCCGCCGCGAAATACATGGCCGAAGGGCGGCCGAGACCGCAAAGACGATTGCAGGACAGGATGATGGATCAACCCACGAAACTTTCGCTCAAACGGCTGTCGGACTATCGGCCGCCGAGCCATCTGGTGGACGAGGTCGCGTTGACCTTTCGGCTTGACGCGACGCGCACGCGCGTCCGTTCCCGCATCCGCTTTCGGCCGAACCCGTCGGCGGACCCGGCCGAGGGGCTGGTCCTCAACGGCAAGGGCCTTGTCACCCGCTCGGCGACGATCGACGGGGTTGGCGTGGATATCAAGGCCATGCCCGCCGCCGAAGAAGGCGTCATGATCCCCGCCGACCTCCTGCCGGCCGGCCCGTTCGTCTGGGAAGCCGATGTCGAGATCAACCCCGCGGCCAACACCGCGCTGGAGGGGCTCTATCTCTCGGGGGGCATGTTCTGCACCCAATGCGAGGCCGAGGGCTTTCGCAAGATCACGTGGTATCCCGACCGGCCCGACGTGATGGCGCCGTTCCGCGTGCGCATCGAAAGCGACTTGCCTGTCCTTCTGTCGAACGGCAACCCGGTCGCGCAGGGCCCGGGCTGGGCCGAATGGCACGACCCCTGGCCGAAGCCCTCCTATCTGTTCGCGCTGGTGGCCGGCGAACTGGTCGCCCATCGCGACAGGTTCCGGACCGCCTCGGGCCGAGAGGTGGAGCTTGCCGTCTGGGTCCGCGAAGGCGACGAGGGGCGCGCCGGCCATGCGATGGACTCGCTCAAGCGCGCCATGCGCTGGGACGAGGACCGCTACGGCCGCGAATACGACCTCGATGTCTTCAACATCGTTGCCGTCGACGACTTCAACATGGGCGCGATGGAAAACAAGGGATTGAACATTTTCAAC
>RFGD01000015.1 GCA_003696705.1 Alphaproteobacteria bacterium
CTGGCAACTGCGGCGCTGGCCGCCGAGGTGCCGATGGGCGAGGACGGGCTGCACAAGCCCGACTGGCTTCACACGACCTTCAAGGACATGAGAGAGGACCTGGCCGAGGCGAACGCCGAGGGAAAGCGTCTTGTCGTCATCTGGGAGCAGCGCGGCTGCATCTATTGCGCCAAGATGCACGAAGAGGTCTTCGTCGATCCCGAGATCGAGCGACTTCTGCGCGAGCGTTTCTTCGTGGTGCAGATGAACCTTTTCGGGGACGAGGACGTGACCGATTTCGACGGCACGACCTTGCCGGAGAAGGAGATGGCCCGGCGCTGGGGAATCGTGTTCACGCCGACCATGATGTTCTTCCCCGAGGAGGTCCCCGAGGGCCTGAACGCTGCCGAGGCGGCGGTTGTCACCATGCCCGGGGCGTTCGGGAAGAAGACGACGCGTAACCTTCTGACGTGGATCCTCGAGAAGGGTTACGAAACGGGCGAGCATTTCCAGAAATACCACGCCCGCAAGTTGCGCGAGGAGGCCGGGAACTGAGCGCCGCCAGCTGCGGCGGATCATTGCCCGGCGCATGACACATGCAAGAAAGCGAATTTTTTGTTGCAATCGAACCCGGGCGTCCGCTAGGCTCCGGGTCGGGAAGAACCAGGGAGGAAGACGAATGAAGAGCCGAGCACTCTGGGGCATTGCCCTTGCGGTCGGTATGGCCGGTGCGGCCGGCGCCGCCGAAAGGGGGCCCGTGACCTATGCGGCCGACATCAACTTTGCCGAAGACGGGTCGGTGGCCGAATCGCTGACCGGCAAGCCCGGAAACCCCGAGAACGGGGCGCAGGTCCTGGCGCAGAAGAAGATCGGGAACTGCATCGCCTGTCATCAGGTGACGGCGCTGAAGGACTACCCCTTCCATGGCGAGATCGGCCCGTCGCTTGATGGTGTCGGCAGTCGCTATTCGGAGGCGCAGCTGCGTGGAATCCTCGTCGACGCGAAGAAGACCTTCGAGGGCTCGATGATGCCGTCGTTCTTCAAGACGGGCGGGTTCATCCGGCCGGGGATCGGCTTCACCGGCAAGCCGGCGAAAGAGCCGCTGCCGCCCCTTCTGACGGCCGAACAGATCGAGGACGCGGTGGCGTTCCTCATGACGTTGAAGGACGAGTGAGGCGCGTGCGCCCACGTCAATGATCAAGGAGAAAGACATGACGATTTCGAGACGCGAGGCCCTTCTTGTCGGGGCTGGCGGTCTGGTCGCCGGCGCAGCGGTCGCGCTTCCCCTTCCGGTGATGGCCGCCGCCGAGGACGCCATTGCCGCCTTTACCGGCGGCGCCGAGATGGCCGAAGGCGGCATCACCCTTGATGCGCCCGAGATTGCCGAAAACGGCAACACCGTTCCCGTTGGGTTCGATGCGCCGGGCGCGGTCGAGGTGGCCATCTTCGCCCTTGGCAACCCGAACCCCGAGGTTGCCGTGTTCAAGTTCGGCCCCATGGCCGGGTCCCAGTCGGCAAAGACGCGCATTCGCCTGGCCAAGACCCAGGACGTCGTTGCCGTCGCGAAGATGGCCGACGGCTCGTTCGCAAGCGCGCGTCGCGCGGTGAAAGTCACGATCGGCGGCTGCGGCGGCTGACCCGAGGATAGGAGAGAAGACGATGGCAAAAGGTGTGAAACCCCGCGTCAAGGTTCCGAAGTCGGCCGCTGCCGGCGACGTTGTCACCATCAAGACGCTGATCAGCCACAAGATGGAATCGGGTCAGCGGAAGGACAAGGAAGGCAACATCATTCCGCGGTCGATCATCAACCGCTTCACCTGCGATTTCGTCGGGGCCTCGCAGTCGGGCAACGTGATCGATGTCCAGCTTTCGGGCGCGATCTCGACCAACCCGTATTTCGAGTTCGAGGCCAAGGTGCCGGAATCCGGCGAGTTCAAGTTCACCTGGTACGACGACGACGGCTCGGTCTACGAGACGGCGAAGTCGATCACGGTCGCCTGAACGGCCGCAGCAGGGAGGAGAGGAACAATGAGAAGGAAAGCCTTCGCGACCGCCGCGCTGGTGGCGCTCGGCCTCGCCGGGCCGCTGTCGGCGGATCCGGTCGATGACAAGCTGATCGTCAACGGCGAGACAGAGCTCGTGACCCACACAAAGGCGCCGGACTACATCGACGGTCTGGACGAGATCTGGTCGGGCTGGGCGTTCCGCGCGGCCGAGACGCGGGCCATCGAAGCGGACGACTTCGACAACCCGGGCATGATCTTCGTCGAAGACGCCGAGGCGGTCTGGAACCGTGTCGAGGGCGGGGCCGGCAAGTCCTGCGCGTCCTGCCACGGCGACCCCTCGTCGATGAAGGGCGTGCGCACCGTCATGCCGAAATACAACGAGAAGGCCGGCGATCTCTGGTCGCTTGAAGACTACATCAACGACTGCCGCGTGAACCGCATGCAGGCCGAGGCCTGGGGCTGGAACGACAAGGACATGGTCAACATGACCGCCCTCATTTCGGTCCAGTCGCGCGGCATGCCGATGAATGTGGCCATCGATGGTCCCGCCAAGCCCTACTGGGAAAAGGGACGAGAGATGTACTACACGCGCACGGGCCAGCTTGAGCTGTCCTGCGCCAACTGCCACGAGGATCACTATGGCGACATGATCCGGGCGGATCATCTGAGCCAGGGTCAGATCAACGGCTTCCCGACCTACCGGCTTAAGAACGCCAAGCTGAACTCGATCCATGCGCGCTTCAAGGGCTGTGTGCGTGACACGCGCGCGGCCACCTACAAGCCGGGCTCGCCCGAGTTCCACGCGCTTGAACTCTATGTCGCCTCGCGCGGCAACGGCCTTTCGGTCGAAGGCGTCGCCGTCCGCAACTGACGACAATGGCCGGCGCCACTGGGCGCCGGCCCGACCCGAACAAGAATGACATCGGGGCAGGTGCCATCCGGGCGGAACGCATTCCGCGCGAACGGCTCCGTTCGGCCCCGCGACAGAAAGGGTGGAAGACAATGATTTCCCGTCGTGACTTCCTGCAGGCAGCACTCGCAACCTCGGCGCTTTGGGGCGCCTCTGGCTTCGGCAACTGGGCGCGGCTCGCGGCCGAGCAGGCGCTGACGCAGGACAAGCTTCTCGAATTCGACACGATGGGGAACGTCACCCTTATCCACATCACGGATATCCACGCCCAGCTGAAACCGATCTATTTCCGCGAACCCGAGATCAATATCGGCGTCGGTGAAGTGCGCGGATTGCCGCCGCATGTGACGGGCAACGACTATCTCAAGCTCTACGGGATCGAGCCGGGTTCTCCGGCGGCCTACGCGCTCACGCATGTCGACTTCGTCGCCCTGGCCCGCGCATATGGGAAGATGGGCGGGCTCGACCGCGTGGCGACGGTCATCAACGCCATCCGGGCAGACAGGCCCGACGCCCTTCTTCTTGACGGTGGCGACACCTGGCAGGGCTCCTATACCTGCCTGAAGACCGAGGCCCAGGACATGGTCAATGTCATGAACCACCTGCGCCCGGATGCCATGACCGCGCACTGGGAGTTCACGCTGGGGACCGAGCGCGTCACCGAACTTATCGAGAGCCTTCCCTTCGCCTTCCTTGGTGCCAACATCTTTGACGCCGAGTGGGACGAGCCCGCGTTCGAAGCCTACAAGATCTTCGAGCGTGGCGGCGCGAAGATCGCCGTGATCGGCCAGGCGTTCCCCTATCTGCCCATCGCCAACCCCAAGTGGATGTTCCCCGAGTACTCGTTCGGGATCCGGGAAGAGCGCATGGCCGAGGTGGTCGAGGAGGTCCGCGCCGCCGGGGCCGACGCCGTGATCCTTCTGTCGCACAACGGGTTCGACGTCGACCGGAAGATGGCCGCGCGCGTGCCGGGCATCGACGTCATCCTGACCGGCCACACGCATGACGCCCTGCCCGAACCCGTGGTGGTCGGCAAGACGCTTCTGATCGCGTCGGGCTCGAACGGGAAGTTCGTGAGCCGTCTCGACCTCGACGTCCGCGACGGCGAGGTGAAGGGCTATCGCCACAAGCTGATCCCGATCTTTTCGGACGTGATCGCCCCGGACCCGGAGGTTGCCGCCGCCATCGACGCCGAGCGCGCGCCCTTTGCCGACGACCTGTCCGAGGTTCTGGGCCACACCGACAGCCTTCTCTATCGGCGCGGCAATTTCAACGGCACGTGGGACGACCTGATCTGCAATGCCCTCATCGAGGAACGTCAGGCCGACATCGCGCTCAGCCCGGGTTTCCGCTGGGGACCAAGCCTCATCCCCGGACAGGCGATCACGCGGGAAGACCTGTTCAACTGCACGTCGATGACCTATCCGAACGCCTACCGCACCGAAATGACGGGCGAGACGCTCAAGGTCATTCTCGAGGACGTCGCCGACAACCTGTTCAATCCCGACCCCTACTATCAGCAGGGCGGCGACATGGTGCGCGTCGGCGGCATGGGCTACGCGATCGACGTGACGCGGCCGCAGGGCAGCCGCATCTCGGACATGACGCTTCTCGCCACCGGCGAGCCCATCAGGCCGGACAAGAGCTATGTCGTGGCCGGCTGGGCCAGCGTGAACGAGGGCACCGAGGGGCCGCCGATCTGGGATGTCGTCGAAAGCCATATCCGGCGCGTCGGCACCGTAAGGCTCGACCCGAACAGATCGGTGAAGGTCAAGGGCGCCTGAGCCGGGAACGAACGGAACTTCGGGCCAGCCTTTCCGGGATGGCCCGGCAACAGGAAAAGGGAGTGTCACATGACAAGAAAGTCTGGACCTTCGACCACACGCCGCGGACTTCTGAAAGGCGCGCTTGCGGCGGGCGGTGCCGCGGTCGTCGGTGGCGCCGCGCGCGCGGGCAACGGGGATCCGGCGATCCTCGAGCCGCAACCGTGGCGGACGTCGCTTGGCGACGGGGTCGATGCGCATCCTTACGGCATGCCGGTCGAGTACGAGCGCCACGTCGTTCGTCGCAACGTGCCGTGGCTCACGGCCGATCCGGTGTCCTCGGTCAATTTCACGCCGCTTCATGAGCTCGACGGGATCATCACGCCGAACGGCCTTTGCTTCGAGCGCCATCACGGCGGTGCGGCGGTGATCGACCCCGGGATGCACCGGCTGATGATCAACGGCCTGGTCGACACGCCGATGGTCTTCACCATGGAAGACATCATGCGCTTCCCGCGGGAGAACCGCGTCTACTTCCTCGAATGCGCCGCAAACTCGGGGATGGAATGGCGCGGCGCGCAGCTCAACGGCGTTCAGTTCACGCACGGCATGGTGCACAACGTCATGTATACGGGCGTGCCGCTTCGCTACCTCCTCGAGGCGGCAGGCGTGAAGACCGCCGGCACGTGGATCCTCGCCGAAGGCGGCGACGCATCGGCCATGACGCGCTCGATCCCCATCGAGAAGGCGATGGACGACTGCCTTGTTGCCTTCAAGATGAACGGAGAGGCCCTCAGGGCCGAGCAGGGGTATCCGATCCGCCTGGTCGTCCCCGGTTGGGAAGGCAACATGTGGGTCAAGTGGCTGCGCCGGATCGAGGTCGGCGACCGCCCCTGGCACCAGCGCGAAGAGACGTCCAAATACACCGACCTCATGCCCGACGGAAGGGCGCGGCGCTTCACCTGGGTGATGGACGCGAAGTCCGTCATCACAAGTCCCAGCCCCCAGAAGCCCATTCTGCACGGACCGGGGCGGACGGTGATCACCGGCATCGCCTGGTCGGGCCGGGGCACCATCCCACGGGTGGATGTCTCGCTCGACGGAGGTGTCAACTGGCATCGCGCGCGGATGGATGGCCCGTCCTTCGACAAGTCGATCCATCGCTTCTACTACGAGTTCGACTGGGACGGCCGGCCCCTTCTTCTGCAAAGCCGCGCCATGGATTCGACCGGTTACGTGCAGCCGACGAAGAACCAGCTGCGCGAAATCCGGGGCACCGAATCCATCTACCACAACAACGGGATCCAGACCTGGGCCGTCAACGAGAAGGGGATCGCCGAGAATGTCGAAGTTTCTTGAGATTGCGCTTGTCGCGGCAATGTTCGCGACGCCCGCCGCGGCCGAGGCCATCAAGCTGGGCCGGCCGGCGCTTCCCGAAGAGGTTGCCGCATGGGACATCGACGTCGCGCCGCGCGACGTGGGACTGCCCGAAGGCTCGGGCGACGTGACCACGGGCGAGGAGCTTTTCGTCGAGAAATGCGCCTATTGTCATGGCGACTTCGGTGAAGGCGTCGACCGCTGGCCGGTGCTTGCCGGCGGGCAGGGGTCGTTGACCGAGCCGCGGCCCGTGAAGACGATCGGCTCTTACTGGCCGTATCTGTCGACCGTCTGGGACTACGTCCACAGGGCCATGCCCTTCCCCGAGCCGCAGTCCCTGTCAGTGGACGAAACCTACGCCATCACGGCCTATCTTCTCTATGTCAACGACATCGTCGACGAGGATTTCGTCCTGTCGAAGGAGAACTTCGCCTCGATCAAGCTGCCGAACGAAGACAACTTCTATGACGACGATCGCGACACGGTCGAGGTGCCGCGTTTCTCGGTCGAACCCTGCATGGAGAACTGCAAGGAAAAGGCCGAGATCGTGATGCGGGCCGCCGTCCTTGACGTGACGCCCGAGGACGCGGCGGCGCGCAAGGCCCGGGAAGAGGCCGCAGCCCGCGCGGCCGAGGGCGCCGAGACAGGGACGGCGGCTGCCGAGACGGCCACTGCCGCCGCGCCTGCCGAAAGCGCCGAGGGCGAGGCCGCGCAGGGCGCGATCGACCCCGAGCTCGCCGCCAGGGGCGAGAAGGTCTTCAAGAAGTGCAAGGCGTGCCATCAGGTCGGCGAGGGCGCCAAGAACAAGACCGGCCCGCATCTTGACGGGGTCGTCGGCCGCAAGGCCGCCGCGGTCGAGGACTTCAAGTATTCCTCGGCAATGCGGGCGGCAGCCGAGGACGGCCTGGTCTGGGACGCCGAGGCGCTGCACGCGTTCCTGAAGAAGCCCAAGGCTTTCATCAAGGGCACGAAGATGGGTTTCTCGGGCCTGAAGAAGGACAGTGACATCGATGCGGTCATCGAATACCTGCGGCAGTTCGGTGGGTAGGATCTACCCCGATCTTCCAAGACTGGTGGTGGCAACGGTGGCGGCCGCCGCGCTTTCGGGCGCGGCGGCCGCTGCCGATATCGGGGCCGGCGATCCCGAGCGCGGGGCCGAGCTGTTCGCGCGCCATTGCGCAAAGTGCCACGAGGTCGGCAAGGACGCACGGAACCGTGCAGGTCCGGTCCTGAACGGGGTCTTCGATCGCCAGGCCGGCACGGCCGAGGGGTTCACGAACTACTCGAAGGACATGCTGCGCCAGGGGCGCGATGGTCTCGTGTGGTCCTTCGACAATCTCGACGTCTACCTCGAGAACCCGAAGAACCTCGTCTCTCGGACCCGGATGAACTTCCGGGGCCTCGAGGACCCGCAGGCGCGCGCTGACATCATGGCGTTCCTGCGCCGTTTCTCGGACAATCCGCGGGACATCCCCGAGGCGGCACCGTCGGTCAACGTCGACTACGCAGCCCTTGCGCGCGAGATCGGCGTCGATCCCGGCGTCCTCGAAATCGAGGGGGACGCCGATTATGGCGAGTATCTGGCCAGCGAGTGCACCACCTGTCACCGCCCGGATGGCGAGGACGACGGAATCCCCTCGATCACCGGATGGCCCGAGGAAGACTTCGCGCTCGCGCTGCACGCATACAAGAACGAGAAGCGACCGCATCCGGTCATGCGCATGATCGCCAGACGGCTTGGCGAAGAGGAGATTGCCGCGCTGGCTGCCTATTTCCGGCGGCTGGGCGAGCAATCCGAAAGGTAGCCCGCCGAGCTGGCGGGTGTTGTCGGTGAAACGCGTATCACAAGGGAGGAGAAACGCGCATGAAACTCGAAAGACGAATGTTCCTGGCCGGCGCCGCCGCCGGGGCGGCAACGCTGGCCGCGCCGGCGGTGTGGGGTGCCGGTGGCGGCAAGCCGAAGGTCGTGGTGATCGGCGGTGGTGCCGGCGGCGCGACGGCGGCGCGCTACATTGCCAAGGACGGCAAGGGCGAAATCGACGTCACGCTGATCGAGCCGACGCGGACCTACTACACGTGCTTCTTCTCGAACCTCTATCTTGGCGGGATCATCGGGCTCGGCGACATCGGCCACACCTATGCCCGGCTGGCATCGGACTATGGCATCAACGTCGTCCACGATATCGCCATCGACGTGGACCGCGCCGGGCGGACGGTGACGACCGCCGGTGGCGACAAGCTGGCCTACGATCGGCTTGTCATCTCGCCCGGGATCGACTTCATCGAGGGCTCGGTTCCCGGCTGGGACGTCAGCCATCAGGATGAGATGCCCCACGCCTACAAGGCCGGCACGCAGACCGCGCTTCTGAAGCACCAGGTCGAGAACATGCGTGAAGGCGGGGTCTTCGCGATGGTCGCCCCGCCGAACCCCTATCGCTGCCCGCCCGGCCCCTACGAGCGGGTTTCCATGGTGGCCAAGATCCTGTCCGAGAAGAACCCGACGGCAAAGATCCTCATCCTTGATCCGAAGCCCAAGTTCTCGAAACAGGCCCTGTTCGAGGAGGGCTGGCAGAACCATTACCCCGGCATGATCGAGCGGATCGGGCCCGATTTCGGCGGGGACAAGGTCGAGGTTCGCCCGGACGCGATGGAGGTGGTCGTGGATGGCGAGGTGAACAAGGTCGACGTCTGCAATGTCATCCCGGCGCAGAAGGCCGGCTGGATCGTCCATCGCGCCGGGCTCACGGAAGGCAACTGGGCCCCCGTCCGGGCCGAGGACATGGCAAGCCGCAAGGACGAGGCCGTGCACATCCTGGGCGATGCGTCCGCGCAAGGGGACATGCCGAAGTCCGGGTTCTCGGCCAACAGTCAGGCCAAGGTCTGCGCCAATGCCGTCGTCGCGGCCCTTGGCAAGGGCAAGAAGTTCCCGGCGCGCTTCTCGAATACCTGCTGGTCGACGATCTACCCCGAGGACGGGATCAAGGTCGGCGCGACCTACAAGGCCACACCCGAGAAGATTGCCAAGGTCGACGGGTTCATCTCGAAGACCGGCGAGAGCGCCGACGTCCGCAAGGCGACCTACGAGGAAAGCTTCGGCTGGTACGCGGGGATCACCAAGGACATGTTCGGCTGAACCCGTCTCGGGGGCGCACGAGCATGCGCCCCCGAGTTGCGCAGGATCAATGACGGGGTCACGACCCGATGGCAGGATCGCGCGAAAGAAGGAGGATCGGAAATGAGAGCAATTCTTGTTGCAGCCGCTGCGGCAATGGCCGTTTCGACGGCGGCAGGCGCGGCCGAGGTCAAGACCTATTCCTATGACGGGAGCTTCGACGAGGCGACCTTCGCCGTGGAATCGGCGATCATCGATCGTGGGCTGGTGGTCGACTATGTCAGCCATGTCGGCGAGATGCTGAACCGGACGGGCAAGGATGTCGGCTCTGACAAGAAGATCTTCGAGGCGGCCGACGTGTTCCTTTTCTGCTCGGCGGTGACCAGCCGCAAGGTGATGGAAGCCGACCCGATGAACATCGCCTATTGCCCCTATGGCATCTTCGTTGCCGATCAGGGCGGAAAGGTCGTGGTCGGATACCGGACCTACCCCGAAGGGCCGATGCAGGAGGTCCAGTCGCTTCTTGACGAGATCGCCCGCGAGGCCACGTCCGAGTAGCCTTCAGGCGCCGCGGACAAGGGCCCCGATGGCACCGACCTCGGCTGCGCCGGGAAGGGCGTCTACCGCCGTCTCCACGGCTTGGGCCGTCCTGTCACCCAACAGGGAGCGGGCTTTCCGGCGCAGGCGGTCCCGTACCGCCGGTGGGGGCAGTGCCTCGCCGATGTCGTGGCGCACGA
>RFGD01000526.1 GCA_003696705.1 Alphaproteobacteria bacterium
GTGAAGCCCTGCATGAAGCTTGCGACCGGCTTCGGGAAGTGGAAGAGGCGCGCATTCATGCGATATTCGTCGGTCCAGAAGCGGCGGCCGTAGTCGTAGTCGCCGCGCCGGCCGGCGGCATACATTTCGGCGATGTCGCCCCCGGCCGAGAAGGCGCGTTCGCCCCGGGCGTCGATGACGAGCATCGCCACGTCGGCGTCCTCGGCCCAGTCGATCAGCGCCTTGTCGATGGCACGCACCATGTCCCAGGTGATGGCGTTCAGCGCCTTCGGCCGGTTGAGCGTGATGTGCCCGACCCGGCCTTCCTTGCGGATGAAGATCTCGGGCTCGGACATCAGCCGCGCTCCTTCAGAAGGTGACGGACGGTGATGAGGCGCATGATCTCGTTCGTGCCTTCGAGGATCTGGTGCACGCGCAGATCGCGCACGATCTTTTCGACGCCGTAGTCGGCCAGATAGCCGTAACCGCCGTGAAGTTGCAGGCATTGATCGGCGACGCGGCTGCCGACTTCGGTCACGAACTTCTTGGCCATGGCGCAGAACTTGGTCGCGTCGGGGGCGCCGGTGTCATGTTTCCAGGCCGCCTGGCGCAGGAAGGTTCGCGCGGCCTGAAGCTCGATCTCCATGTCGGCAAGGCGGAACTGCAGCGCCTGGAACTGGTCGAGCGTCTGGCCGAAGGCGCGCCGTTCGCCCATGTAGGCCAGCGTCTGGTCAAGCGCCGCCTGGGCCGCCCCCAAAGAGCAGGCGGCGATGTTGAGCCGCCCGCCGTCGAGCCCGGCCATGGCGTATTTGAAGCCCTGGCCCTCTTCCCCGAGAAGGTTGTCGACGGGCGTCATGCAGTCGTCGAACTGCACCTGGCGCGTGGGTTGCGCCTTCCAGCCCATCTTGTCTTCGAGACCGCCGAAGGAAAGGCCGGGGGCGCCGTCCTCGACGATGATTGCCGATATGCCCTTCGGACCCTCGCCGCCGGTCCGCGCCATGACGACATAGGCGTCCGAATAGCCGCCGCCCGAGATGAACGCCTTGGTGCCGTTGAGGCGCCAGCCTTCGTTGGTGCGCTCGGCGCGGGTGCGCAGCGCCGCGGCGTCCGAGCCGGAACCCGGCTCGGTCAGGCAGTAGGAGAAGACCGTCTCCATCGCCACCGCGCCGGGCAGATAGCGCGCCTTCAGCTCGGGGCTCGCGAAGCGGTCGATCATCGCGGCGCACATGTTGTGGATCGACAGGAAGGCCGCCACCGCGGGGCATGACCGCGACAGGGCCTCGAAGACCAGCGTGGCGTCAAGCCGCGAAAGCCCCGAACCGCCTGCCTCTTCCGAGACATAGAGCCCGCCGAAGCCAAGGGCCGCCAGTTCCGGCCAGAGTTCGCGGGGGATGGTTCCCGCGCGCTCCCACTCCCGCGCATGCGGGGCGATCCGTTCCTCGCCGAAGGCCCGGGCCATTTCCTGGATGGCGATCTGCTCTTCGCTCAGTCCGAAATCCATCTCGTCCTCCGCGCCCGAAAGAATTGAACAGCCGTTTAGTTCTCGATTGTTGCCAGACTATTTCAGGCCCGCCAAGGGGGCTTTCAGAGGTCCTCGAGAAACTCGCCGATCAGCATTTCGACGACCGCGCGGTGGGCATCGGCCCGATCGGCGCCGGCGTCGATGGCCGCCTGGAAGGCGCGGCGCTGGCGATCGGCGCTCGTGCCCGTGCGAATGATGTCGCGAAGCCCTTCGATCTCGGCCGTGCAGTCGAGCGCCTCGGCGTCCTCGGCGACCAGCGCGATGAGTTCCTCGACGAGCTCTGGCATCGGCACGATCTGGCGGCGGCCAAAGTCGACAAGCCCTTCGTTGATGCCATAGCGTTGCGCCCGCCAGCGGTTCTCGGCCACAAGGAAGGTGTCATAGATCCGCCATCGCTGGTTGCGCCGCGCAAGCCGCCACAGCATCCGGGTCAGGCACTGGACAAGCGCGGCCAGGGACAGCGCGTGCCGCAAC
>RFGD01000126.1 GCA_003696705.1 Alphaproteobacteria bacterium
CGGCTTTGCCGCCGAAGGCTGGCTTCGGCATGACGGCGACGGGGCCGGGCAGGCAGAGGCGGCCGCAAGGCCGGGCGCAGTACCCGGGCGGGGCACGGCCCGCGTCGCACCCCCGGGGGGGCCTGCGGTCCGTCTCGTGTGGGGGCGGAAGCTCTTGTCGTCCGGGCCGCCCGACTGCGAGGGTGCCGACATCCTCGTGACCGTGGCAGACGGCGGACGGGGCCCCTGTCTCGTCATCGACCGCGAAACGCTTCGCGCGCGCGCGCCCCTGGCGGTCTGGCCTGAGCGATCCGGCGGCTGGCGTGTCGTCGGTGCCCGTGACGCGGCGGCGGGACGGGTCTGGTCGGGGCAGGCGCCCCGGACCGCTCGGCGGCGTCAGTAGGTGCGGATGAGCCCGACAAGCCGGCCCTGGATCTCGACCTGATCGACGGGCAGGATCCGGGTCTCGTAGGCCGGGTTCGCGGGCTCGAGCGCAATCGAGTTTCCGTTCTTGCGAAAGCGCTTCAGCGTCGCCTCGTAACCTTCGACCATGGCAACGACAATGTCGCCGTTTTCGGCCGTATTCTGTTCGCGAATGATGACGATGTCGCCATCGTTGATCCCGGCCTCGATCATCGAATCCCCCCGCACTTCGAGCGCATAGTGACGCCCCCCGCGCCCGAGAAGATCCTCGGGGACCGAAACGTGGCTCTCGACCTCCGAGATCGCCTCGATCGGCACGCCGGCGGCAATGCGTCCCATGAGCGGAAGCGTCTCGACCCCGGTGGCGGCGACAGGCCGCGCCTCGGCGGGGCGGGCCGGTGCCGGCCGATCGGAAACCACGCGCGGCGAGAACCCGCGGTCGGCCTCGATCGCCTCCGGCACGCGCAGCACTTCGAGCGCCCGGGCCCGATGCGGCAGGCGCCGGATGAAGCCCCGTTCCTCGAGCGCGGTGATGAGGCGATGAATGCCCGACTTCGACCGAAGCCCCAGGGCGTCCTTCATCTCGTCGAAGGAAGGTGGCACGCCGTCCCGCTCGAGCCGGTCATGAATGAACTTCAGAAGTTCGAGTTGCTTGCGGGTCAGCATTGCGGTCTCCCTGATCGGCCCGGGTAGGGTGGGAAGGAAAGGTTGCGCCCAAGTTCTACTATTGTTCCCGTTTTGTGTCAACGAATGGGTAATGTTTGTTCCTCGCCGCCGTAACGGGCGGCGGCGGAGGGCCGCGCCGGCGGGGTCGCCGGGGGGTCAGATGCGGATGATCTCGACGACCTCGCCGGCGCGGCGCGGCGCGTCTCCGGGCGGGCGGACCAGAAGCGCGTCCGCCGCCGAGAGGACCGAGAGAAGGGCCGAATCCTGCCGCGCGAAGGGGCGAACGCGCCACGCGCCATCGGAACCTGCCTCGAGCATGGCGCGCATGTAGTGTTCCCGCGGTCCGTTCGGCCCGACATCCGCGGCCAGCGGCACGCGGTCCCGCGGCTGCGCGGCGGCCGGAAGGCCCATCATCACGCGAACCGTGGGCACGACGAAAACGACGCCGCAGACGAGCGCCGAGACGGGGTTCCCCGGCAAACCGATCATCGGCGTGCCGGCCAGGCGGCCCGCCATCAGCGGCTTTCCCGGCCGCATCGCCACCTTGTAGAAGTCCTGTTCGATTCCGAGCGTTTCGGCGGCGCGGGCGATCACGTCACGGTCCCCGGCCGAGGCGCCGCCGATGGTCACGATCATGTCGGTGCCCCGCGCCATGTCGAGGACGGCCTGAAGCTCTTCGATCGTGTCGCCGGCGATGGGAAGACGGCGGACGCGGGCGCCTTCGGCCTCGAGCATGGCCTTCAGGCCATAGACGTTCGACGCCACGATCTGGTCGGGGCCGGGCGCCTGACCCGGCTCGACAAGCTCGTCCCCGGTCGAAATCACGGCAATCTCGGGCCGGCGATGGCAAGGCAGTTCGGCATGGTTCATCGCCGCGGCAAGGGCCAGCGCGGCGGGGCCAAGCCGGCGCGGCGCAGACAGCGTATCGCCCAGGCGGAAATCGTTGCCGGCGGGGCGAACGTTTTCGCCCGGGCCGGGTGCTGCGCGAAGGACGATCGTGCCGCCCTTGCGCTCGACATCCTCCTGGATCACGACCCGGTCGGCGCCGGGCGGCATGGGGGCGCCGGTGAAGATCCGCACGGCCTCGCCGGGGCGGACGGGGTCCTGGTGGCGGCGGCCCGCGGCCGATTCGCCCGACACCTTCAGCGTGGCGCCAGGACGCGCGTCCTCGGCCCGGATGGCATAGCCGTCCATGGACGACGCGTCGAAGGGCGGTTGGGTCAGCCGTGCGGCCACCGGCCGGGCAAGGACACGGCCGCCGGCCTGGTCGATGGGCACCATCTCGACCCCAAGGGGCGAGACAAGCTGGAAAAGATGGCCGAGCGCCTGTTCGACCGAAATCATCACTCGGCCTCGTAACGCCCTGATTTGCCGCCGTCCTTCAGCGCCAGGCGGATGTCGGAAATGACCATGCCCTTGTCGACCGCCTTGACCATGTCATAGACCGTGAGCGCGGCCACCGAGACGGCGGTCAGCGCCTCCATTTCGACCCCGGTCTGGCCGGTCGTCTTGACCGTCGCCTCGATGCGGACGCCGGGAAGCTCGGGGTCCGGCTGAAGCTCGAGCGACACCTTCGTGATCGGCA
>RFGD01000527.1 GCA_003696705.1 Alphaproteobacteria bacterium
ACTAACTACGCCGTCGCTCGGGGCGGAGTAGCTCAGCTGGTTAGAGCAGCGGAATCATAATCCGCGTGTCGGGGGTTCGAGTCCCTCCTCCGCTACCAGTATCACCCCGTCATTTGCCATGGATGGTCCGCCGTAGCCGCTTTCGTCATGCCCGACCGGACGGGGCACGTTTCGGTCACGGAGGGCCGGCTCTTTCAACAATTGCCGGGCGCTCCTTGCGGCGCCTCGCGATCGGCGAGAGAGCCCGGCTCTGGGGCCGCCGAACGTCGATGCGTGGCGCCCCTGCGCGTGGTCGGGGGATACCGGCCGGCCCGAATTCTTGCGGCGCGCCGGGGCCTGAAGGGGTCGCAGTGCGTCGCGTCATCTTGACTGCTATGCATCGCGCAGGATGGGGGACAACACATGCCGTGCCGCTACCCGGACGCTGCGGCGAGCTCTTCTATCCGCGCAAGATAGGTCCGCGCCACGTCAAGGACGATGGCACGGCCAAGGATCGTCGAGTCCTCGTCGGCCGCCACTGAAAGCTCTTCGAGCGCCGCGGAGAGCTGGGTGAGGCCAAGCCTTGATGCGCGTGCCGCAAGCGATGCGATTTGGTCTTGATCCAGGGATGCCTTGTCTTCGAGGCGGCCGCGAAGTTCCCCTATGAATTGCCTTGTCTCGGGATCGGACAGGCCACTTGCCTTCGAGGCTTCGACGAGCGGAAGGTTTGGCGGTTCTTGCAGGTGCGTGTCGGACATGATGCGGGACAGTTCTGCCTGGACATCGGCCAGAGACACCGGCTTTGTCAGGCACCCCGTCATGCCGGCGGCGCTGAAACGTTGTCGCTCGAGAAGCTGCGCATGGGCGGTCACCCCGATGATCGGCACGCCGTGCGACTGACCGCCATCGTCGCGAAGGAGACGCGTTGCTACGATGCCGTCCATTTCGGGCATGCTAATGTCGGTCAGGATGGCATCGTACCGACTTTGGCGCGCCATGCGCACCCCTTCAGTACCGGAAGCCGCCTCGTCCACGTCATGGCCGGCCTTCTTCAACATCCGGCAGAGAAGAAGGCGGTTGACCTTGTTGTCCTCGACGACCAGAAGCCGAAGCGGGCGTGTCATGCCATGGTCGTCTTCGGATCCGCCGCCATCCTCGAGGGGCCGGGTGGCGGGGTCGAGCCGGCATTCAAACCGGAATGTCGCGCCTTTGCCAAGATCGCTCTCGACGGTGATCTGGCCGTTCATGGCCTTCGCGATGCGCGCGGCGATGCCCAGGCCAAGCCCGGTCCCTTCGACCTTTCGGTCGAAGGCACTGTCGAGCATGGCGAAATCCTCGAAGATGCGTGCCTGCTGCTCCGTCGGGATGCCGGGACCTGTATCGGTTACGGCGACGTGGGCGGAAACGGACCCGTCGGCGTTCTGACGGGCGCCGATGCGCACGGTAACGCCGCCCTTCTCGGTGAACTTGATGGCATTTCCGACCAGGTTGTCGACGACCTGCGCAATGCGGTCGGGATCGCCGCAGGTCTCGATGTCCGCACTCTTGTCCGCATGCAGTTCGAGTTCGATCTTCTTCTTTCGGGCCAGCGGGCGCAGGGCGTCCAGGCGCCTTCTGACGACCTCCGACAGCCGGAAGGGGCGTCGCGCCAGGGCGGCGGCGCCCTTTTCGATGGATGCGAGGTCAAGGACGTCGTTTACATGGCGCAACAAGAGACGGCCCGAGTCTCGTGCGATGGCCAGAAGTTCGGCCTGATCCGGCGGGAGGTTGCGCGGGTCGATGAGTTCCAGCGCGCCAAGCATGCCGTTCAGGGGCGTGCGCATCTCGTGGCTCATGACGGCCAGGAAGCGCGACTTTGCCTGCTCGCCCGCGCGGGCACGGTCCCGCGCCTCGATCAGCTTCTGCTCGGCCTCCAGCCGATCCGAGATGTCCCGGACATAGGCCACGAAAAGCTCGCCGTCGGGCGTGCCGGTGTGCGCGATCGAAAGTTCGGCGGGGAAGATGCGGCCGGATCGGTGGACCGCGCTTTTCTGTATGCGTCCGCTGTTGATGACAGCGCTCTCGCCGCTTTCAAGGTAGGCGGCCAGGCCCCGGGCGTGCGCCTCTCGTGCCTCGGGCGGCAGCAGAAGCGCGGCCAGGTCCCGGCCCACGGCTTCGGCGCGGGAGTAACCGAAGGTGTCTTCGGCCGCGCCATTGAAATCGACGATCATGCCGTTGCCGTCCATCAGGACGATCGCATCAAGCGATGCCGAGATCGTTGCGCGCAATCGCGCGTTTGCCGCCTTGACGCGTGCAGTCTGTCTTTGTGCACGGCGATAGGAGCGCAGCAGCAGGAAGGCCGAGGTGGCAAGCAGGGCCAGGAGAACCGCCGTCACCGAGGCGATGGCCAGAAGAAGCTCTCGCAGGGCGTCGCGGCGTGCGTCCGATCGCGCCGAGAATAGCTTGATCCCCTCGATGGCCACCTGACGCGCAGCCGGGCGCACGGCGCCCGCTGTTTCGACGAGCGACGGCAGCGCGGCCGCGAGCGGCCCGTCGGGGCCGTCGATCAACGGGATTTGCGCGTCGAGCCAGGCGTCCAGATCGCCAAGCGCCTTGCGGACGCCCGGGTCCTCTCGGAGCGGGGCATAGGCGGCGCTTCGCCGTATCGTGTCGAGCCGGCTGTAGAAGATGTCGAAGCGACGGCGAAGCTCGTCAAGGGAGGCGTGCCCGATCGCCGCGTTTGCGGCCGCAGTCTGGAACGTCGCAAGTTCGACCTCGAGCTGCGACAGGGTCCATTGCGCGTTGTCCGAGGACGCGGATTTCAGCTCGTCGAACGTCCGCGCCGTCTTGATCGCAAGGCTCACGAGGACAACGATCCCGATCGCGACCGAGACCGTGGCCAGCATCGACCGCACCGTATGTCCGAACCCGTCGTGTTCCCGGCGCATCGGGCCGCGTCCTTCCTCAGTCCTCGATCTCGAGGCGGTCGAGCTGCCAGATGCTGCGCGAGTAGTTCACCTCGGTTCGGTACTCGGGCTTGTCGTCGAAGGGATAGAGGATCCAGAGAGGCCCCTTGTCGCGCACCGACATCGGCTTGCCATCCATGAGGTAGGTGACGACCGGCGCGTCGGCCGTGATCGCGGCGACCGGTATCTCGATCGAATAGTCGTTGATGGCGGTGGCATGCACGACCTCTCCGCGGGCCCCGACGGCGTCGAGAAGCGTCGCCAGCGGCACGCCGGTGAAGCTGTGCGGGGCGTCGGTCCAGATCGTCGTCGTGGTGAAGGTCGTCGCCGGTAGCCCCTTCAAGAGGTCGAGGTCGAACGCCGCGCCGCCGTTCGCATTGGTGACGGCGACATTGCCGGTGATGGTCAGGATGGGCTCGGCGGATGGCGCCGGCAACTGGCCGGCCGATGCCGTGCCGAGAAGGCCGACGGCCGCCATCACCAGTCCGAGCGCGGTGGAACGCTTGAGCATGTTCGATGTCTCCCATTCTTTCGTGTGAACGGCCGAAGAACTCGCACATCCCGCCGCGCCATGGGCCGAGCGGGACTCACTTCGGGAACCATCGCCCGTGCTGGTTAAGGAGGGGATAACGCCCCCACGCCCGGCTGCTAACGATCTGTTAGCGACCGGTCGGGCAGCATCGCCACGGACCAGACAGGGGATGCGGACCGATGCGAAGGCGCGCACAGGGCGGGATGCGGGCGGCGCTTGTCATGACGGCAGCGGGCGCGGCCGCCAATGTCGGCGTCCTCGTCTTCGGGGTCATGGCCGGCCGCGCGCTGGGGCCGGTCGGCCTTGCGGACGTCGGTCGGCTTCTCTCGATCGAATTCGGCCTTCTCAGCCTGGCGGTCGCCTTCCAGAATGCCTTTGCCCAAGCCGGCGCCAAAGGCGCCGATGATCGTCACGTGGCGCGTCGCTTTTCGGTGATCTGGGCCCTTGTCGCACTGCCGGCCGTCTTTCTGGCGCTGGGGGTCTGGTGGGCGCTTTCGGGCCCCTCGGCAGCGCGTCTTGCGATCTTTTCGACGCTCGCGGTGTCGGTTCCGTTCGCCGGGGCACTGGTTGCCGCGCGGGGAGTCGCGCTCGGGCGCATGGATGTCGTGCGCTACTCTGCCTCGGCCGTGGTCGAGGCCGCGGCGCGCATTTCCCTTGTCGCGGTCATGATCCGCTCGATGGAGGGTCCCCTGGCCTTCGCACTGGCGGCGGCCCTGTCGGTTCCGGTCGGGTGGGTCGTCCTCTGGCGGCGTGCGGCGGGCGGCGGCGGGCAGGTCCGGCTTTGGCCCGTCCTTCTTGCCGCCGCGCCTTGGTTGGGACTTCAGGCGGGGCAGATGGCGATTCTCGAGGGCGACATCTTCTGGGCCAGCCTGTTCATGGCCGAGCCCGACGCCGGCCGCGTCGCACTGGTCACGACGTTCCAGCGCTTCCAGTTCATGACGGCGATCGGCATTGCATCCTATGTCGTCCCCACGCTGGCTGGTGGCGGGGCAGGGGTTTCCCCGTCACGGTTGGCGGGCGTCGTCGGCCTTCTTCTGGCCGTGACCAGCGGGCCCTTCCTTGCGGCTGCGCAGTTCGCGCCTGCGCAGATCATCGCCCTTGCCGGCGGGGCGGACTTTGCGGGGGTGGCCGATGCGCTTCTTCCCGCAGCGATCGGAACGACGGCCTTCACGACGGCTTATGTGGCGCTCACCGCCGTCTGCGCGCGGCGGGACACGGGCTGTCGCTGTTCTATGGGCCGGGATCGCGCTTGAAGGGGCGATCCTTGCAGCGACGCCGCAGAGCCACGACCCGGTTGCCTTCTACGGTGCGCGGGCGCTGGCGCTGGGGCTTCTTTGCGCCGTGGCGCTTCTTCTGGCGGCCGTCGACGCATGGCGCCGCGGCGCTCAGCGAAAG
>RFGD01000528.1 GCA_003696705.1 Alphaproteobacteria bacterium
CAATTTTAATGGTTCGCATTTTTGAACGGGTTTCACGGTTAGGGAGGATTCATTGTCCTCTTCCTAACCCTAATCCTTCGTAATTTGGCGAAGGTATTGACAACATTTACTATATTTTTGTTTCAATCGCGGGGGCGATTCTTTGGGGGGTTGAGCATTAGGTACATGACTGACTATATTAAAAATTGGTTCGTTTCAATCGCGGGGGCGATTCTTTGGGGGGTTGAGCTTCCACAAGCCCAGATTTTACGCCGGGAACCGGCATGTTTCAATCGCGGGGGCGATTCTTTGGGGGGTTGGGCCAAGATCACGACTAGCCTTGAAACGCCCTACAAATTGTTTCAATCGCGGGGGCGATTCTTTGGGGGGTTGAGCATGATGGATGACCACACAGACCAACCAATCCAGCCTGGTTTCAATCGCGGGGGCGATTCTTTGGGGGGTTGAGCACATCAACGGCCGTACCTGTGCCGGTTGACGTGAAGTTTCAATCGCGGGGGCGATTCTTTGGGGGGTTGAGCGAATTGGTCATTTATTGGGCAGTTGATTGAGGAGGAGTTTCAATCGCGGGGGCGATTCTTTGGGGAGTTGAGCGTTTGGCCGCTGGCTTTTGTGCCTTGAGCAGAAACGTTTCAATCGCGGGGGCGATTCTTTGGGGGGTTGAGCTGTCTGGCGCATCTGACATTGTCATATCTTCAATCGTGTTTCAATCGCGGGAGCGATTCTTTGGGGGGGTGAGCGCAGGAAACGCATGACACTGGCAATTCTCAAAAAGTTTCAATCGCGGGGGCGATTCTTTGGGGGGTTGAGCGTGGTTCAATGCGGCCTGATGCAGCTTCTTTTGCGTGGTTTCAATCGCGGGGGCGATTCTTTGGGGGGTTGAGCTTGTCTTTCATCATATTCCTCCGTATCAATAAAAATGTTTCAATCGCGGGGGCGATTCTTTGGGGGGTTGAGCCGGTGGATATTACCGATTCGCTCATAAATAGATTCTAGTTTCAATCGCGGGGGCGATTCTTTGGGGGGGTGAGCCTGAATATACCGGCCGGCCAGTATTGCCAGATAACTTGTTTCAATCGCGGGGGCGATTCTTTGGGGGGTTGAGCCGCTACTAGGTGCAGAGACATTCCTAAACAATATCCTGTTTCAATCGCGGGGGCGATTCTTTGGGGGGGTGAGCGCCGGACGGGTACGCGTACTATTTCACTTATAAACAAGTTTCAATCGCGGGGGCGATTCTTTGGGGGGGTGAGCTCGCGGTACATTTGCTGTTCATCTGGCGCGATGCCAGTTTCAATCGCGGGGGCGATTCTTTGGGGGGGTGAGCTGAATGCTCCGGTGTGGGCAGCACACAGCCTGGTGCGTGTTTCAATCGCGGGGGCGATTCTTTGGGGGGGTGAGCCGAATAACACTCAAGCCAAAGCGGTGATTGAAGCTATAGTTTCAATCGCGGGGGCGATTCTTTGGGGGGGTGAGCTGACAGGCGGGCGCGTTATCCCCATCAAAGCAACGGAGTTTCAATCGCGGGGGCGATTCTTTGGGGGGGTGAGCTCGACATACCCGGCCCCGTCAACATCTCCCAAAACAAGTTTCAATCGCGGGGGCGATTCTTTGGGGGGGTGAGCGCAGATGAAACAAGCGTGTCAGGTGACTTAAACGTGTTTCAATCGCGGGGGCGATTCTTTGGGGGGGTGAGCTTGAAGCAGAATTAGATAAGCTTGTAAAAGCAAGAGTTTCAATCGCGGGGGCGATTCTTTGGGGGGGTGAGCTCGGCGGCGATACATCCGGCATCACGGCGGCAGTCGGGTTTCAATCGCGGGGGCGATTCTTTGGGGGGGTGAGCATGGCCTGCGCTGCCGCATCTGGTGCTGAGCGACGGTTTCAATCGCGGGGGCGATTCTTTGGGGGGGTGAGCGCGCCAGCTCAAAAAATTAGAGGCGAAAAATCAGCAGGTTTCAATCGCGGGGGCGATTCTTTGGGGGGTTGAGCCTGGCTGTAATGTTCCCCCGGATGCTGGTTGACAAGTTTCAATCGCGGGGGCGATTCTTTGGGGGGTTGAGCGCAAAATCGATGCAGCAGCCCCAAACCACACATAAAAGTTTCAATCGCGGGGGCGATTCTTTGGGGGGTTGAGCTAGGATTCGACGGCCGTATGGCAGTGCTGGAAAACGTTTCAATCGCGGGGGCGATTCTTTGGGGGGTTGAGCACAGACATCCGTATCGCGTATCTGTCGGCAACGAAGTTTCAATCGCGGGGGCGATTCTTTGGGGGGTTGAGCCGGATGCTTTATGCGGTGTATGGCGACGACCTGAAGGTTTCAATCGCGGGGGCGATTCTTTGGGGGG
>RFGD01000529.1 GCA_003696705.1 Alphaproteobacteria bacterium
ACATCCCACGCCGGCCCGTCGGGCAGCCACGTGCGCCAGGCGTTGGAGGCGTCGTCGATGATGAGGATCAACTCTCCGCCGCGCAGCGTCCAGTTGATCAACGCCCGGCGGACGCGCTCCGGCAGGGACGAAACCGCCGAAGCGGGGGCGACGACGGCTGCAACTCCGTCGTAGGCAGCCCACGACGCAAACAGGCGCTCCGGCGCCATGACGGATACGCGGTAGCTCTGCTCAAACTCCAGCGTCTGGTCAGATTCTGCAAAAAAGGCGGCGGGCGACGACGGCGCCCACAGGCTTCTGGCCCACTGCTGGGCCGGCTCTCTGAGATCATCGAGCCCCACCGCCAGCACCGTGACACGCCGCTGGACCAGCGCCGGCGGCACGAACCCTTCGGGGTTTCCTCTTGAGTCGGCCTCGGCGATCGTGTACCGCCTGCGAAAGCGCGTGCGTCCGCCTTCGTCCTGCACGCGCACGTCGATCCAGGTGCCGAAGTGAGGCAGGCAGACGATCACATCCACCGGTGTCGGTATGCCGGCAGCCAGCGTCACCGGAATGCGTGTGGACATCGTCTGCGATCCGTCCTGCGCGTAGGTGACGATCACTTCGCCGACGACGTGATGCACGGGCGAAGTGAACTCGAGTCGCAGAGGGGCAAATCGTTCGACTGCGACGATCTGATCGAAGCCGAAGCTGAGGCGGACCGAGATCCGATCGTCCTGTTTGCGAGCCGGACTCTGGGCCGAGAGGGTCGGGCAGAGCAGGCACGCGATGAGCACACACAGCCAGCGCATCACACATACACCTTGCGGTTGTAGATGAACCATTCGAACATGATGATGGCAAGGGCAGCCAGCAGCAGCCACGGCCACAGGCGCCGGACCTGCCGGCGATCCTGACCTGCCTGGGCGCTGACGGTTTGCGAGCCGAGGACGAGCTCGCCGGCGCTGCGCACGTCGGATTCTTCCGAGCTTTCGATGTTGGCTGCGTAGAAGCGGCTGACGCGCCCGGCTTCGACGAGATCGGTGGCGCCGGCCGAGCCGGTCCAGCGGACGCGGTAGATGCCGACCTTCTGGAGCGGGCCGAAGGTGATGCGTCCGTCGCCGGTGGGCGTGGTCGGCTTCGGATCGCCGGCGGGCATGAGGGTGACGTCGACATTGCGTGCATCCGGCGGGAGTCGGTCGGTGAGAATCTCGCCCGGGCGGAACTGTCGGCCGGCGCCCCCGGCCTGTTCGGCGCTGAACGAGTCCGACCCGAGGTAGTCGATCGTCGCGGCAAGGAAGATCACGAAGTTGACCTGGAACGGCCAGTTCGACTGTTCGACATCCCAGGGCACGACGATGGCGCGGTACTCGACGCCTGACATTTCGATGATCGCCGGTCCTTCGGGCGTGTCGGCCAGGCTGACGGCATCATCGGGCATCGACACGCGGCGCATCTTGCCGATCACCAGCGGATCGAGCGTCAGCGGGCGCAGAATCGGATGATCGGTGCGCGCGTCAAAGACGGTGGTCGCGCCCCCCGGGCCCAGGTCGACCAGCCCGCCCGGGCCGGTCGGCACGGCCCCGAAGACGATCCAGCGTCCGGCCGGCAGCGGCTCGCCGCCCGTGCTGGTCGGCAGAAAACGATCAAGCAGCACCACGTCGTACTCCCCGGCCCGCCCATCGGAGAGCATCGCTTCGAACTGACCGGGCGTGAGCACGTCCAGACGCGACAGCGGCAGGCCCGCAAGCGCCCTGGAGAGGAAGATGTCGTCGGGCGAGACGACGGCCACGGCCATCTGCTGCGCCGGCGGGACGATCAGAAAGCCGCGATTGTCCGCTTCGAGCGCGTCGGGCTGATCGCCGGCGACCAGTCGCACCTCGACCAGGGCGCCCCGGGCAAGTTCGATGGGAAAGGCGATGCCGCCCGCGCCGGGGGCGGAGCGTTGGGCAACCGGCTCGGCGTCCTGACTGACCGATGGGGTATCCCGGGCGTCCGGGGGGGCCGGGGGGATCGTGATCTGCCGGATCGCCGCCACCGCCCCGTCGATGCGCAGCTCGACATCGACGTTCCGCGGCACGGTGTCGGTGCTTTCGATCGCGGCGAAGACGGTCAGCTCGACCGGATTCTCATAGCTTCGTTCGGCCCGGACGGATGTGATGGCGAGGTTGCGGGCCGACGGATCGCCGATGGCGTGGAAGAAGACCACGTCTTCGACCGCGGGCACGACCTCGGCCGCGTCGGGCAGCCTGCCGTCGGAGAAGATGTGGATGTGCTGGGGCGGGCCGCCCCCTTCCACTCTGATGACCGTCTCGTCACCGCCCCCATCACCGCCCCCATCACCGCCCCCATCACCGCCCCCGTCGC
>RFGD01000530.1 GCA_003696705.1 Alphaproteobacteria bacterium
CCGTGCGCGCCAGCCCATGGAGCAGGACGACGCAATCGGCCCGCGCCGCCGGGACAAGTGCCGCGAAGAAGGCGATCAGGAGAATCAGAAATCGCATGGAGCCAAGCCTAAGGGGATTCCGGCGCCGAGACATCCCGCGGGCGCCGCGTGGCCCTTCGCGCGCGGCGACGCCCGTCCGGCGCCCTCCGGCCCGACCCCGATGCCTTCGCAGAAAGAAGAAAGGCCGCCTTGCGGCGGCCTTTCCCGTTTTGCCTGTTCGGCGACTTACATCATGCCGCCCATGTCCGGCATGCCGGCACCGGCCGGCTGCTTGGGCTCGGGCTTCTCGGCGACCATGGCCTCGGTCGTGATGAGAAGGCCCGAAACCGACGCGGCGTCCTCGAGCGCGGTGCGAACGACCTTCGCCGGGTCGATCACGCCGAACTTGAACATGTCGCCGTATTCCTCGGTCTGCGCGTTGAAGCCGAAGTTGGGATCCTGCGATTCGCGGATCTTGCCGGCCACCACGGCGCCGTCGACACCGGCGTTCTCGGCGATCTGACGGATCGGCGCCTCGATCGCGCGACGCACGATCGCGATACCGGCCGTCTGGTCGTCGTTCGCACCGGTCAGGCCGTCGAGCGCCTTCGCAGCCTGGACGAGGGCCACGCCGCCGCCGACCACGATGCCTTCCTGCACGGCGGCACGGGTCGCGTTCAGCGCGTCATCGACGCGGTCCTTGCGCTCTTTCACCTCGACTTCGGTCGCGCCGCCGACGCGGATCACGGCAACGCCGCCGGCAAGCTTCGCCAGCCGCTCCTGCAGCTTCTCGCGGTCGTAGTCCGAGGTGGTCTCCTCGATCTGGGCCTTGATCTGGTTGACGCGGGCCTCGATCTCGGACTTGTCGCCGGCACCGTCGACGATGGTCGTCTCGTCCTTGGTGATGGTGACCTTCTTGGCACGGCCGAGCATGTCGAGCGTGACGTTCTCGAGCTTCATGCCAAGCTCTTCCGACACCACCTGACCGCCGGTCAGGATCGCGATGTCCTGCAGCATGGCC
>RFGD01000531.1 GCA_003696705.1 Alphaproteobacteria bacterium
CGTCGAGGATGACCATTTCTTCTGCACACCGGACGACTTCCGCGCCTGGGCCGACGGACGCAAGGTGTTCGTCATGGAACACTTCTACCGGTTCATGCGACGGCGCGAAGGCGTGCTCATGGACGGTGACGCCCCGGCCGGCGGGCGCTGGAACTACGACCAGGAGAACCGCAAGGCCCTCGACGGCCCACCGGCCTTTCCCGCGCCCTGCTCCTTCCCGCCGGACGCCCTCACCCGCGAGGTCCTTGCCGACGTCGAACGCCTCTTTCCCGACCTGCCCGGCACCACCGACGGCTTCGACTGGCCCGTGACGCCCCGGAACGCCGCCCGGGCTGCCGACGACTTCCTGCAACACCGCCTGCCCACCTTCGGGGACTATCAGGACGCCATGTGGACGGGCGCACCGTGGCTCTCGCACAGCCGCCTCTCTCCCGCGCTGAACCTCCACCTGCTGCGCCCGCATGTCCTCGTCGAGGGCGCCGAGGAAGCCTACCGTTCCGGCACGGCGCCCCTCAATGCCGTCGAGGGCTTCATCCGTCAGATCCTCGGCTGGCGCGAGTACGTCCGCGGCCTGTACTGGCTGACCATGCCGGAGTACGCCACGCGCAACGCCCTGGATGCCGACCGGCCGCTCCCCGCGTTCTACTGGACGGGCGAGACGGAGATGGCGTGCCTCCGCGACGTCATTCGCCAACTCCTCGCCCACGGCTACGCGCACCACATCCAGCGCCTGATGGTGGCCGGGCTCTTTACCCTCCTGCTCGGCGTGCGCCCCCACGAGGTGCACGACTGGTTCATGGCCCTCTACCTCGATGCGGTCGAATGGGTGACGCTGCCCAACGTCCTCGGCATGAGCCAGTACGCCGACGGCGGCCTGCTGGCCACCAAACCCTACATCGCCTCCGGGCAGTACATCGACCGGATGAGCAACTATTGCCGGGGCTGCCGCTACGACCCTGCCCGCGCCACCGGCCCCGACGCCTGCCCCTTCACCACGCTCTACTGGGCCTTCCTGGACCGCCACCGGTCCCGCCTCGACGGCAACCGCCGGCTC
>RFGD01000127.1 GCA_003696705.1 Alphaproteobacteria bacterium
ACGAACCCCATCCCGAAAAGGGCGTGGTAGATCACTCGGCCGCTCCGTCCTTCGTCGCGGCCGCGCCGGTGTCCGACTTGAAGAAGCTGAAGAAGTCGCCTTCGGGCTTCACGACAAGCGTCGAGTTTTCGGCCCCGATGGCCCGCTCGTAGGCGTTCAGCGACCGGTAGAAGTCGAAGAAGGCCGGATCGGCACCGTAGGCCTTGGCGAAGATGGCGTTGCGCTTCGCATCGGCTTCACCGCGAATGATCTCGGCCTGGCGCTTGGCGTCAGACACGAGCTCGACCTTCGTGCGGTCGGCCTGGGCACGGATGCGCTGTGCCGCCTCCTTGCCTCGGGCGATCTCGTCGGCGGCCTCGCGCTCGCGCTCAGCGCGCATCCGGGCATAGGTGGCCTCGAGGTTCTGCTCGGGCAGATCGGTGCGCTTGAGGCGCACGTCGATCACCTCGACGCCAAGCTCCTGCGCCTCGGTCCGGGCCTGATCGCGGATGCGCGCCATGAGCGCGGCGCGGTCGGCCGAAAGGATGTCGTTCGAGGACACCGAGCCAAGGACCTCGCGCGTCTTCGCCCTGAGGATGCGGTCCAGCCGCTGTTCGGCAAGCCGGACGCCGCCCTCGCCGACGGCCTGGCGGAAGCGGATCACGTCGACGATGCGGTAGCGCGCGAAGGCGTCGACCACCAGGCGGCGGTCGTCAAGCGGCGTGACCTCGAGCGTCTCGGTGTCGATCGACAGGATGCGATCGTCGTAATAGACGACCTGCTGGATCAGCGGAACTTTCGGATAGAGGCCCGGTTCCTCCTTCACGGCCTTCACCTGGCCGAACTGAAGGACCAGCGCCTTCTGACGTTCGTCGACGATGTAGAGCGACGACAGGACCAGGGCGCCAAGGACGACCAGAACGGGAATGAGAAAGGCGGATCTGCGCATCAGCGGGTCCCTCCCTGGTTCAGCTGGTTGAGCGGCAGGTAGGGCACCACGCCGCCGGCCGTGCCGGCGGTATCGGCGTCGATCACGACCTTCTCGACCGAGCCGAGGATCCGCTCCATCGTCTCGAGATAGAGGCGCCGCCGGGTGACGTCGGGTGCATTCAGGTATTCCCTGAGGACGGCGCTGAAGCGGCTTGCCTCACCCTCGGCCTCGTTCACGACCTGGGCGCGATAGCCTTCCGCCTCTTCCAGGAGCTGCGCCGCCTGGCCACGCGCCGCGGCGACGACCGTGTTGGCGTAGGCGTCGGCTTCCTTGGTCAGACGGTCGCGTTCCTGCTCTGCCGCCTGGACCTGCCGGAAGGCGTCGATGACCTCGCGCGGGGGGTCGGCGCGGTCGAAGTTGACGCGCACGATGTTGATGCCCGCGTCGTAGGTGTCGAGCGTCTCTTGCGTCAGGTCCTGAAGCCGCGCGGCGATGATGCCGCGGTCGCGGTTCAGGATCGGCGCAAGTTCGGACTGGGCGATGATCTCGCGCATGGCCGATTCGGCGACGGCGCGGATCGTGTCCTCGGGGTCACGAAGGTTGAAAAGGAACTTGGCCGCGTCGTTGATGTTCCAGACCACCTGGAAGTCGATGTCGACGATGTTCTCGTCCCCGGTCAGCATCAGGCCGGCATCGAAACGCCCGCCGCGGCCCGTGCCGATCTCGACCGTGCGCTCGGAGGTGACGTTGACGATTTCCTTCGTCACCAACGGCCAGGGCGCGAAGTTGAGGCCCGGCCCCCCCGTCTGCGAATACTTGCCGAGGAACAGTTCGACCGAACGCTCCTCGGGCTTGACGGTGTAGAAGCTGGCGAAGGCCCAAAGCGCCACGGCGCCAAGGACCACGAGCGCGATCGAGCGCCGGCCGAAGCCGTCCCCGCCGCCGCGCCCGCCGCCGGGTCCGCCGCGGCCACCGCCTCCGCCCATGAGGACGCGCAACTGTTCGCGCCCCTTGTTCACAAGCTCGTCGATCTCGGGGATCTGCGGGCCGCCCGGGCCGCCGCGTCCGGGGCCGGGCTCTCGCCCGCCGCCGCCCCTGTCGTCGCGGCCGCCACGGCCGCCACCGCCCCAGGGTCCACCGCTGTTACCGGCCATTCGCGTTCCTCCGGTCTGTTCTTTTCACGTTGTGTTCCTGTCCTTCGCTGGTCTGACCTAACTGGGCCCTTGCGCCGGAATGTCAAGCGCGCGTCAGAGAACGCGCACCGGCGTCTTCATGAGCACGATTTCCTCGGCCATGGTCGGGTGAACCGCCACGGTGCGGTCGAAATCCTCTTTGGTGGCGCCCATCTTCACGGCCACGCCGGCTAGCTGGATGAGCTCTCCGGCCCCGTCGGCAACGATGTGACAGCCAAGGATCCGGCGCGTCTCGCGACTGACGATCAGCTTGAAGAGGACGCGCGACGGGCGGTCGATGAACTGGGTGCGCATGGGCCGGAAGGCGGCGCAATAGACCTCGATCGGCTCGCGCTCGGCGGCCTCCTCCTCGGTCAGCCCGACGGCGCCATATTCGGGCTGCGTGAAAACGGCGCTCGGGACAAGATCGTGGTCGGCCGGGATCGGATTTCCCTTGAACACGGTCTCGACGAAGGCGACGGCCTCGCGAATGGCGACCGGGGTCAGGTTGACCCGGTTGGTGACGTCGCCCACGGCGAAGATCGACGGCACGCTTGTCTGCGAGTAGGCGTCGACGACGACCTCGCCCCGGCGGCCGAGCTTGACGCCCGCCTCCTCGAGCCCGAGGCCCGAGGTGTTCGGCACCCGACCCGTCGCGAAGAGCACCTGATCGAAGACGTCCTCGCGCCCGTCGGTCGCATGCACCCGGATACCCTCGGCCACGCGTTCGAGGCGGTCCACATCGGCGCCGACGTGCAGATCGACACCCTGGGCGCGCATCTCCTCGGCGATGTGGCCGCGGGCCTCGCCGTCGAAGCCGCGCAGGATCTGGGCGCCGCGGTAGAACTGCGTGACCTCCGTGCCAAGGCCGTTGAAGATGCAGGCGAACTCGCAGGCGATGTAGCCGCCGCCGACGATGAGAAGCCGGCGCGGCAATGCGTCAAGGTGGAAGACGTCGTTCGAGGTGATGCCAAGCTCGGCGCCCGGTGCGGTCTCGGGGACGAAGGGACGCCCGCCCGTCGCCACAAGGATGTGACGCGCCGTGCGCGTCTCGCCGTCCGCAAGCCGCACGGTGTGCGGATCGACAAGCGTCGCACGCTGATCGAAGATCTCGACCCCCGCCTTCAGAAGATTGGCGCGATAGAGCCCTTCCAGGCGCGAAAGTTCGGCATGAAGGCGGTCGCGGAAGGCCGGCCAGTCGAAGCGGCCGATGTCGACCTGCCAGCCGTAGTCGCGTGCCTCCGCCATGGCGGCGCGGTATTCCGACGCGAAGACCATCAGTTTCTTCGGCACGCAGCCGCGAATGACGCAGGTCCCGCCCATCCGGTCTTCCTCGGCCAGGCCGACGCGGGCGCCGGCTTCGGCCGCGGCAAGCCGGGCTGCGCGCACGCCGCCCGATCCGCCGCCGATGACGAACAGATCAAAGTCGAAATTCATTGCCCACCTGCCTTCGTTTCCGCCGCCGGCCGCTTCCGTGCCGAAGGGCCGTCCGACACTGGCCGCGCCCCCGGTTTCTCAGTCGACCACGTCGCGGAAGATGTTGTCGTCGTCAAGCTCGTCGATCTGCTCGCGCGAGACGGTGCCGTTGTTGATGTCGCGGATCTCGACCGATCCGTCGGAGGCACCGATGATGACGACATCGCAGATGTCGATGAACAGGCCGTTCTCGACCACGCCGGGCACCTGGTTCAGCATGAGCGACAGCTGCCGCGGCTCGCCGATGCGCTTGAGGTGCA
>RFGD01000128.1 GCA_003696705.1 Alphaproteobacteria bacterium
AGGCGAAACGTTATTTCAGGAAATCTGTGACAGGTCGGGGGCAAGCTTTCAAGTATTCCTGACGATTGTCGAGGGAAGATGTCGCCTGGCACCGAAACCGGCTTGACAGATGATATAACGTTTTATCAGGATCAAGGAGTCAGGCGATCGGAGAAGAGGCCGAGTCGCCGGCCATCCGCCGCGCGGGGCGCAGGGGTGCCGCCGCGAAGGCATTCGACAGCATGCCTCTTCACAGGGAGGAAACGATGAAATTCGGAAAGAGACTGCTGGCCCTTGCGGCCGCCGCCACGCTTGGCGCCGGTGCCGGGGCGGCGCAAGCCCAAGTGCTGTTCTGGTCGACCCAGGCCAAGCCCGTGGAAGAGGCCCAGGCCATGCGCGAGCAGGTCCTCAAGGGGTTTCCGGGCGGCGTGGACTACCAGCCGAACGACGGCGGGCCCTGGCTGACAAGGCTCAAGGCCGAGCTTCAGGCCGGCAAGGGCACGATCGGCGTCCTCGGCGCGCTGCACGGCGATTTCGCCGCGCTTGATCCCGATGATCTTGTGGATCTGGATGATCTGGGCGTGAAGGCCGCAAGCGAGACCTTCAACGAACTGGCCAAGCTGGGCACCGACCACATGCAGTATGTGCCCTGGATGCAGGCCAGCTACATCATGGCGGCCAATCGCAAGGCGCTCGAGTATCTGCCCGAGGGGGCGGACATCGACGCGCTGACCTATGATCAGCTCATCGAATGGGCGGCGAACATCCACGAGGCCACCGGCCAGCCCAGGTTCGGGTTCCCGGCCGGGCCGAAGGGCCTGAAGCATCGCTTCTTCCAGGGCTATCTCTACCCCTCGTACACGAACGGTGTCGTGCGCACCTTCGCTTCCGATGACGCCGTCATGGCGTGGGAAAAGTTCCGCGAACTCTGGGCCCATACGAACCCCGCGTCGACGAACTTCTCGTTCATGCAGGAACAGCTCCTGTCCGGTGACGTCTGGATCGCGTTCGACCATACGTCCCGTCTGGCGGCCGCCTTCAACGAGCGTCCCGACGACTTCGTCGCCTTCCCCGCGCCCGCAGGGCCGAAGGGCCGCGGCTTCATGCCCGTCATCGCGGGCATGGCCATTCCGCGGACCGCGCCGGACATGGAAGCCTCGAAGGCGCTCGTGAAATACATGATGAAGCCGGAAACGCAGATCGCCACCCTTCGGGCGACGAACTTCTTCCCCGTGGTCGACGTGACCTTCCCCGACGACCTGCCGCCGGCCGTCCGGGCCGCCGGCGACGCGATCGCGAAGATGAGTTCGGCCCCCGACGCCAATCCGGGTCTTCTTCCGGCTGGCCTCGGCGCCAAGGGGGGCGACTTCAACCGCGTCTTCGTCGACACCTTCGAGCGCATCGTGCTTGCCGGGCAGGACATCCGCCAGGTTCTGGAGGACGAGAAGAAGGTCCTGAAGGCAATCATGGAAGAGACGGGCGCCCCCTGCTGGGCACCGGATGCACCGTCCGAGGGTGCCTGCCCGGTCGAGTAGGCGGCCCCGAACACCTCGTCGGCCCCGATCAACCGGGGCCGGCGACCGCCTTCCGGGGCGAGGCCCTGGGCCTTGTGTCCATCGGCCCCGCGCCGGCGCACCAGATGGACCAGATGGAAACGTCCGCCATGAATACCCGGCTTCTGCCCTATGTCCTGATCCTGCCGGTGACGCTCTTTCTGTGTGTCTTCTTCGTCTACCCGTTCATCCTGGTCGCGCAGGAGGCGTTCGTGGCGGATGGGGCGCTGTCCCTGGACAATTTCAGACGGGTCTTCGGCCACTGGAAATTCCCGCTTTCCCTGCGCAACACGCTTCTTCTTGCGGCGGCCGTCGTGCCCGTTCAGCTCGGGCTTGCGCTTCTGATGGCGACGATGGTCAACCGCATGGGCCGGGGCCGCGATCTTGTGCTCTACATCTGGACCATTCCGCTGGGCATTTCCGATCTTGCCGCGGGGATCATCTGGCTGGCGATCTTCGAGCAGTCCGGGTTCCTGAACTCGATGCTGCACGGACTTGGGCTGATCGACCGGCCGGTGAACTTCCTTTCGTATCAGCATCCGGGCATCGTGTTTCTGGCCATCATGCTGGCCGAGATCTGGCGCGCGACGGCGATCATGCTGGTGATACTTGTGGCCGGCATCGGCCTCATCCCGAAGGAATACTACGAGGCGGCGGAAGTCTTCGGCGCCACGCCCTGGAAGCGCTTTCTTCGCATCACGCTGCCGCTCCTGCGCCCGTCGCTTCAGACGGCGCTCGTCCTGCGCGTCATCCTGGCCTTCGAGGTGTTCGCGGTGGTCGCGGCCCTTGGCGGCACGCTGTTCCCGGTCCTGATGGGCCAGACCTTCGTCTATCAGTTCGAGCTTCTTGACCGCGGGGCCGCTGCCGCCATTGCGCTGGTGATCCTCGGCATCTCGATCGGCTTCACGCTTGTCATCCTGCGCGTCCTTCGCGTGCCCAAGGGAGCCCGGATCTGATGGCCGTAGCCACACGCCCCGATCCGCGCCGCACCGGCCGCCTCGTCTATGGCGCGGCGGTGGTGCTCCTCTGCGCCTGGGTGCTGGTGCCGCTCTATCTTCTGTTCGTGAACACCCTGAGCGCCCCGGAAACCGTCAACAGCTTCCCCAAGTCCTTCCTGCCCGAGATGGATACCGGCAGCCTTGCCTTCTTCGCCAGGTTCGCGGGGATGCTCGATGCGCTCTGGAACTCGGTGGCGGTGGCCGGGCTGACGATGATCCTGTCGATCGTGATCGGCGCGCCGGCGGGCTATGCGCTGTCGCGGTTCGACTTTCCGGGGAAGGCGACCTTCCGGCTTCTGATCCTACTGACGCGCGCCTTTCCCCTGCCGCTTCTGGCGCTGCCGCTGGCGGTCATGTACATCCGCGTCGGCCTTGACGACACGGTCCTCGGCCTTGCGCTGGTCCACACGACCCTTGCGGTTCCCTTTGCGGTCCTCATCACCTTCTCGCTCTTCTCGGGCATACCGCTCGAGCTTGAAGAAGCGGCCTGGACGCTTGGTTGCACGCGGCTGTCGGCCTTCCGGAAGGTGGTCCTGCCGCTCATCCTGCCGGGGATCACGGCATCGGCCATCTTTGCCTTCGTGATCTCGTGGAACGAGGTCTTCGCGGCGGCGGTCCTGACCATCGAGAACCGGACGCTGACGGCATTTCTTCTCCAGAATCTAGATACTTCGCCGCTGCACCTCAAGTTCGCCGGCGGCTTCATCCTGGTCGTGCCGGCGCTTGTCTTCATCTTTGCCGTCCGCCGGTATCTCTTCGCAATGTGGGGTATCGCCAACCGCTAGGCGGGCGAAAGGGGAAAGAAACCCATGGCTGAAATCCAGATCCGGAACGTTGCCAAGCGATTTGGCGAATATCAGGCCCTGAGGGATATCAACCTGACGGTTGCGGACCAGGAATTCATGGTCCTTCTCGGGGCGTCGGGCTGCGGAAAGACGACCCTTCTGCGGATCATCGCCGGGCTCGAGACCCCGACCGAGGGCGAGGTCTGGATCGGTGAACGCCGGGTGGACCATCTGGCCCCGCGCGATCGCGGCATCGCGATGGTCTTTCAGAACTATGCCGTCTTTCCGCATCTGACCGTGTTCGAGAACATCGGTTTCGGGCTGCGCATGCACCGCCTGCCGGATGAGGAGGTGCGCAAGCGTGTCCACCGAACGGCCGAGCTCATGCACATCGAAGAGTTGCTCGGGCGCTATTCGGGCGAGCTTTCGGGCGGCCAGCGTCAGCGCGTGGCCGTGGCGCGGGCGCTGGCCATGGAGCCGGACGTCATCCTGATGGACGAGCCGCTTTCGAACCTTGACGCGCTCTTGCGCCTCGAGATGCGCGCCGAACTCAAGGGCGTCCTGGCCGAAAGTCGCACGACGGCGATCTACGTGACCCATGACCAGGTCGAGGCGATGAGCCTTGCCGACCGCATCTCGGTCATGCACCAAGGTCGGATCGTGCAGGCGGCGACGCCGGTCGAGGTCTACCGCAATCCCGCCGAGAAATTCGTGGCCGGTTTCATCGGCAATCCGCCCATGAACTTCCTGCCGGCCCGGTCCGTCGGGGAAGGCCAGTGGGAGGTCGCCGGCATCACGCTGGCCGGTCCCCGGTCCGATCGGCCGGGGCTCGACTTCGCCATCCGGCCCGAGGACGTCACGCCGGATCCCGCCGGCCTTGCGGCACGGGTGCGCGTGGTCGAGCCGCTTGGGCCCCATCTTCTGGTCACCTGCGATGTCGACGGGCACATGTTCCGCGCCATCCTCGACAGCGAGCTTTCCGTCGCCCCGGGCGAGACGCTCAACCTCATGCCGCGGCCCGACCGGATCCGCTGGTTCGACCCCGAAACCGAAAAGGCAGTGTCATGACCGCAGCGGCAGAGCTTCACGGCCCGACAAGGGCGCGCGCCGCCGAGATCCTGGCGCGAAACGATCTGGGCCACTACACGGTGCCGACGCATGGCCTCTATCCCTTCCAGTGGAACTGGGACAGCTGCCTTTCGGCGCTGGGCCTTGCGCATCTCGACGAGGACCGCGCCTGGACCGAGATCGAGACCCTGTTCGCCCACCAGTGGGACGACGGCATGGTTCCCCACATCGTCTTTCACCGTCCCGACGAAGGCTATTTCCCGGGCCCCGACGTCTGGCAGACCGGCCGGCCGGTGCCGACGTCGGGGATCACGCAGCCGCCGGTCGCGGGCTTTGCCGTGCGGCGCCTTCTCGAGCGCACCCGCGACGCCGAGGCGGCGCGGCGGCGGGCGGCGGCGCTTCTGCCGGCCATCGACCGCTGGCACGAGTGGTTCCATGCCTGCCGCGACCCCGAGGGCACGGGGCTTGTCGCCATCATCCATCCGTGGGAATCGGGGCGCGACAACTCGGCCGACTGGGATGCGGCGCTGTCGCGCGTGCCGACCGAAGGTGTCGCCCCCTTCGAACGGCGCGACACGCGCCACGCCGACGCCGCGCATCGCCCGACGGAAGCGCAGTATCTTCGCTACATCTGGCTGGTTCAGCATTTCCGGGCCCTTGGCTGGGACAACCGGCGGCTGCATGACGCGTCGCCTTTCCGGGTGGTGGATCCGGGTTTCAACGCGATCCTCTTGCGCGCGACGGCCGACCTCGCCTGGGTGGCGGACGCGCTCGGGGCGCCCGAGATCGCGCGCCGCTCTCGGGACCGGCTTGCCGCCGGGCTCGATGCGATGGAACGGCTCTGGAGCGACGAGGCGGGCCAGTATCTCTGCCATGACCGGGTTGCGGGAACGCTGGTGCCGTCGCGGTCGGTCGGGGGGCTCCTTCCGGCCTTCGCGCCCATCTCGGGCATGCGTGCCGATGCCCTTGCCCGCCGCATCGAGGAGCTGGCCGGGCGCTGTCGCTACCTGGTGCCAAGTCACGACCCGGCGGCCGAGGGCTTCGACGGCAAGCGCTACTGGCGGGGTCCGGTCTGGCTGATCGTCAACTACATGCTTGCCGACGGGCTGGCGGCGAAGGGCAAGGCGCGGCTTGCGCGCCGCATCGTCGACGACAGCCTTGCCCTCATCGACGCGGGCGGCTTCGCCGAATATTACGACCCCATGACCGGCGAACCCTGTGGCGGCAAGGAATTCACCTGGACGGCTGCCATGGTGCTTGAATTCCTTGACGGCCGCGACGGCATTCCTTCGGGGGACGAGGCATGAAACGCTCGGAGATCAACGAGATCATGGCCGCCGCCGACGAGATGATCCGGGCGCACGGGTTCGCCCTGCCGCCCTTTGCCTACTGGAGCGTTGACGAGTTTCGCCGCCGCAAGGACGTGGCGCGCCGCATCATCGAGGGCCGATGCGGCTGGGACATCACCGACTATGGCGCCGGGCGCTTCCGGGAGATGGGGTTGTTCCTGTTCACGCTGCGCAACGGGCGGCTCGAGGATCTGCGGCGCGGTGGCGGCATGTGCTACGCCGAAAAGCTTCTCATCTCTCGGGAAGGACAATTGTCGCCCATGCACCGCCACATCGTGAAGGCCGAGGACATCATCAACCGCGGTGGCGGCACGCTGGTCGTCGAGCTTTTCGGCTCGGACGAGGCCGGCAACTTCGACGGCGATCGTGGGGGCACCGTGTGGTGTGACGGGATCCGGCGCGACTTCGCCCCGGGCGAGAAGCTGCGCCTTGCGCCGGGCGAAAGCGTGACGCTGATGCCGGGGGACTGGCACGCCTTCTGGGCCGAAGGAGGCGATGTCCTGATCGGCGAGGTCTCGACGGTCAACGACGACGAGACGGACAACGTCTTCCGAGAGCCGATCGGGCGCTTCGCCTCAGTCGAGGAAGACGTGCCGCCGCGCCATCTTCTGGTCAGCGACTACGCCACATGGCTGGCTTAGGCAGCGGCCACGGCGACCCGGCCGTTCAGCGCCCGTAGTAAAGACCGACGACGTGGCGCGCCTCGGCGAAGAAGAGCCAGCGCGACGCCAATGCGCCCGCCAGGTGCAGGATGGCCGCGACGGCCGTGACGACGACGCCGGTGCCAAGCGTGGCCAGAAGGATCCCCGGAAGGACGACCGCCCCGACGAGCGAGAGGATGCGCAGCTTGGCGGCGTGGCGTCGCCCGACGCGGAACGCCATTTCGTCGAGGACATAGTTCCGGCCCGCATGCGGCGGCTCCAGAAGGCGCACCCGGCCGATCCGGCCAAGCCCCGTCGCCGTGCCGGCGTCCGAACCCGCTTGGGCGAAGCGCCGATCGCCGACGATCCAGGCGGCCAGCTGAACGCAGCCCAGCACGGCAAGCGCCGCCAGTGCGGCCTGGAGCCTGCCGGCAAGGATCGCGCCGCCGGCCAGTGCAAAGGCCAGGAAAACGACCGGCGTCAGCGGCGTGTTCCACCGCGGCACCGTCCGCAACTGCGCGTAGATCATCGATGTCGAAAACACGACAAGAAGACAGAGGGCCGCGCCGATGACCCCGAGGACGGGCCAGTCCTGCCCCAGAAAGACGCGCCCGAAGGCGACCGGGGCGACCGCGATCAATGCGGTGACCGACAGCACCGCCTCTCTCGACAGCCAGGACGAACGCCATTCGCGAAAGGCCTTGATGGCGTTTCGCGGGTTCGCAAGGTGAAGGGTCGAGGCCAGGAGCCCCGCAACGGCAAGCCCGTAGCCGAGGAGATAGAACCAGAAGGCGCGCAGCCCCGTCGGCGCCGGCTCTCCGATGCCAAGGAAGGCGAGAAGGCCGAAGCCCGCGCCCGACAACGTGGTGAAGACAATGACCGAGGCGGCAGGATGCATCAGAGCGCCTCCAGCATGCGGTCGAGCCAGCCCAGGAAGCCCGACGGGCGGTCGCTGCCCTCGGCGGCGTCGTCAAGCCGTTCGTCGGAAGTGACGTCACGCGGGCGCGGCGGCAGATAGCGATTGACCGGCTTCGTCCCGCACTCGGGCATGAGCGCCATGCCGTCCCGTGCCGCCACCAGACGCGACACTTCGCTCTCGGGGTCGCCAAGGTCGCCGAAATGGCGGGCGCCGGCGGGGCATGTGCGAACGCAGGCCGGGACCCGGTCGGCGTCTGGCAGGTTCTCGTTGTAGATGCGATCGACGCAAAGCGTGCACTTCTTCATGACGCCGGCGGCAAGATCCAGTTCCCGGGCGCCGTAGGGGCAGGCCCAGGCGCAAAGACCGCAGCCCATGCAGTCGTCCTCGTTCACGAGGACGATGCCGTCTTCGGCGCGCTTGAAGCTGGCGCCGGTCGGGCAGACGGTGACGCAGGGGGCATCCTCGCAGTGAAGACAGGAGCGGGGGAAATGCACGACGCGCGCCGCGCCGCCGTCATCGGGCGTCACCTCGAAGCTGTGGACGCGGTTCAGAAACGTGCCGACCGGGTCCGGCCCGTAGGCATCCACGTCCGACAGCGGCGCGCCGTCATCGGCGACCGTGTTCCAGCCCTTGCACGCGACCACGCAGGCGTGGCAGCCGACGCAGGTGTCGAGGTCGATGACAAGGCCAAGCTTTCGTTCTGTGGTGGTGGGCAGGCTGGTCACTTGAACTCTTCTCCGAAGCGGACGATGGCCGGGCCCCGGCCGACGGGCGAGGACAGGGGCGGGAAGGCAGGTTCGGTCGGCGGCCCGGGCGGGGCCTTCTCGACCTTGACGCGCAGGTCGAACCAGGCGGCCTGGCCGGTCACGGGGTCCGAATTGGCCCAGCGCATGCCGTCGCCCCTGGGCGGCAGAAGCTCTCCGATCAGGTGGTTCAGAAGAAAGCCCCGGGTCGCCTCGGGCGCGTCGGGGTCAAGGGCCCACGCGCCGCGCCGCTTGCCGATGGCGTTCCAGGTCCAGAGCGTCTTGCCGTTCAGGGCATCCATCCGTGCGACCGGCACCTTGATGCGCCCATGGGCCGAGGTCACATAGGCCCAGTCGCCCTCGCGAAAGCCCTCGGCCTCCCACACCTCGGCGGGCAGGTAGAGCTTGTGCGCGTTCGTGATCTGGCGAAGCCAGGCGTTCTGCGAGCCCCAGCTGTGATACATGTGCATCGGGCGCTGGGTCAGGGCGTGGAGGGGGAAGGCGTCGGGGTCGACGGCCGTTTCCTCGTAGGGCGGATACCACTCGGGTATCGGCGTGAAGGCGGTGCGGATGCGCGCGCGCAGATGCTCGGGCGGCTGGATGTCGCCGTGGCCTTCGGCAGCGCGCTGGAAACGCCGCAAGGGCTCGGCATAGAGGTTGAAGACGAAGGGCTGGGCGGCGTCGAACAGTCCGATCTTCACGGCCCAGTCCTGGTAGGCGGCGTTCCAGGGCTTGTAGAAGCGCGCCTCCTCGGGGATGTGCGCGATCCAGAAGCCGCCGTTTTCGATATAGCGCCGAAGCTGGTCCGGGTTGGGGGCGCCGCGGCCCTGTGCTTCCCCGTCCGGGCCTCGCCAACCGGCAAGCGGGCCGATGCCGGGGCGGCGTTCGTGATTGACGATGTAGTCGGCATAGTCGCGGTATTTCGCGGTTCCGTCGTCGTTGACGAAGCCCGGAAGGCCCAGACGTGCGCCAAGCTCGACAAGGGCGGTCTGAAAGCCCTTCACGTCCCGGTCGGGCTCGACCACCGGCCAGCGGATGGCGTCGGCGGCGGCGTCGGCCTCGCAGATGGGGCGGTCGAGAAGCGAGATGCAGTCGTGCCGTTCCAGATAGGTCGTGTCGGGCAGGATCAGGTCGGCGTAGGCCACCATCTCCGAGGCATAGGCATCCGAATAGATGATGTGCGGGATGACATAGTCGCCGTTCTCGTCCGTGTCGGTCAGCATGGCCATGGTCTCGGCCGTGTTCATGGACGAGTTCCAGGCCATGTTCGCCATGTAGAGAAACAGCGTGTCGATCCGGTAGGGATCGCCCGCATGCGCGTTCGAGATGACCATGTGCATGAGGCCATGCGCCGACAGGGGATGCTCCCACGTGAAGGCCTTGTCGATGCGCAGCGCCTTGCCCTCGTCGTCGATCAGAAGATCCTCGGGGCCGAGCGGATAGCCAAGGTGGGGGCCGTCAAGGGGCTGTCCCGGCCGCGCCGTGCCGTGCGGGCGGGGATGGGCCTCGACCGGCTTCGGGTAGGGGGGCTTGAAGCGAAACCCGCCGGGCACCTCGACCGAGCCGAGGAGGATCTGGAGGATGTGCAGCGCCCGGCAGGTCTGGAAGCCGTTCGAATGGGCCGAGATGCCGCGCATGGCGTGCATGCTGACGGGTCGGCCGATCATCCGGTCATGGCGCTCGCCCTTCCAGTCGGTCCAGGGCTGTTCGACGACGATCTCTTCCTCGAAGGCGACGCGCGCAAGCTCGGCCGCCAGGGCGCGGATGCGGCCTGCCTCGATCCCGCAGGTCGGGGCCACGGTTTCGGGCGCATAGCGGTCGGACAGATAGGCATCGGCCAGAAGGGAAAGGGCGCTCCGATGGCGCACGCCCTCGTGCCGGAGGTCGGCGGCCAGATCGGCGCGCAGGCCGGGCGTGTCGAAGGGGCAAAGCGCGCCCGTCGCGCGATCGCGCACAAGGGCCTTCCCGTCCGCGTCGCGCAGAAAAAGGCCTTCGTCCTCGTGCCCCGGCTCTGCGTTCACGAGGAACGGGGCGTTCGTGTAGCGCGCCAGGTAGTCGAGGTCGATCTTGCCGGCACGCAGAAGCTCGTGGATGAGCGCGCCGATGAAAAGACCGTCCGTCCCCGGCGTGATCCCGAACCAGTCGTCGGCGATCGCGTTGTAGCCGGTGCGGATGGGGTTGATCCCGATGACGCGGGCGCCGCGTTCCTTGAGTTGCCCAAGGCCGATCTTGATCGGGTTCGAATCATGGTCTTCGGCGACCCCGAAGAGAAGAAGAAGCTTCGTGCGCTCCCAGTCCGGCTGGCCGAACTCCCAGAAGGCGCCGCCCAGCGTGTAGATGCCCGCGGCGGCCATGTTGACCGAGCAGAACCCCCCGTGGGCGGCATAGTTCGGGGTGCCGAAGGCCTGGGCCCAGAGGCCCGTGAAGGATTGGGACTGGTCGCGGCCGGTAAAGAAGGCAAGCCGCTCGGGCGCCGTCTCGCGCAGGGGGCGCAGCCAGCCTTCGGCGATGGCATAGGCCTCGTCCCACGAGATCTCCTCGAACTGGCCCGAACCGCGGGGGCCGGTCCGCCGAAGCGGCGCGCGCAGACGGGCGGGCGACAGGTGCTGCATCACGCCGGCCGAGCCCTTGGCGCACAGGACCCCCCGGTTGACCGGGTGGTCGCGGTTGCCCTCGATGTATTTCACCTTTCCGCCGTCGAGATGGACGTTGATGCCACAGCGGCAGGCGCACATGTAGCAGGTCGTCTGCCGCACCTCGTCCGAGACGGGTGGCGACGGGCGGGCGGCGGGCTTCGACATTCGGGACCATTCCTGTTCGTGCTCGAATCAACGGAAATGTTTCCGGTTTGAAAGCGCTTGCCAAGGACAATTTGCCGCGCCGCTTGGCTTCGAAGCGAAAACGGCCCGGGAGCGCGCGGCCGGGGCGCCCGGTCACGGTCGTTGCGTTCCGCTTCGACTGGTTCGGCAGCACTGCGCGGGCAGTCCGCGCGCCCACGGCGCCGGTGCGGCCCGGGCGACCGGGTTCAGCTCTCTCGGGTCGTCTTTCCGCCTTTCCCGGCCCAGCGGTCGAGCACGTGGCGCAGCGACGCTTCGATCTGACCGCCGCACCATGCATCGCCCCATGCCTTTGCCTGTTCGGCCCGAAGCGCGGCGATGGCCGGGCTGTCGGCGATCCGCGCCGATAGCGCCATGACGGCTGGTGCATGTGCCGACAAGAGCCCCGAAAGTTGCGGCAGGCAGTCCCGGATCGTCGCCCACAGCGCCGCCGTGGCCAGATCGGCGAGGCCAGGCGCCGGCGTGCCCAGAAGCGTTCCCCCGCTGCGTGAAAGACCATGCCGGCGGCCGGTTTCCTCAAAGATCGACAGCCAGCGCGGCAGGCGTGTTTCGGCGAAGCGCGCCCAGTCCTCTTCCGTCCACATCATCATGCCGCAGTTGCGCGTCATCTCGTGCAGAACATCAATCGTGTCGCATAACACCTTGATGGACATGGATGCACCCCAGGAATCTTCGGGCAAAAGCCGAAGCCGGGGTGCAAGCCAGAGCGCGATCGCCGGCGTCTGCGACAGCCACTTTCCGGCCGCGTGGTCGCGAAGAACCGGCGGTCCCATGAAGGGCACCGGCTGCTCGGGCACGGCGGCAGCGTGAAGGGCGGCCACGCGGTCGGCCGGGGCCTCGTCCCAGGCGGCGCCCGCATGCGCCAACATGTAGCGCAGCACCTGCGCGCGAAAGGGAACCGGCCAGTAGTAAAGCGTGAATGCGTGTCTCATGTTCGTTTCCCCTGCACTGGCGGGCGCGTCAGGCCTTCGCCGTCGCACCGGCCCGTCCATTTGAAGGCATGGGCCGGCGCCGCGAAAGGGGCCGGCCAAGGCCGCGCGGGTTCGGGCAAGGCCGTCGCCCGGCACTTTTCCTGCCGCTGGAGTATTGCATCTTCAAATGCAGTTGCGTAAATGCGCATAGACGCATAGGCAGGAGGCCAAGATGGTTCTGGACGTTCTTTCCGCGCTTGCCGAGCCGACACGGCTGGCGGCCCTTCGTCTTCTGGCGGACGGGGGCGAGCGCTGTGTCTGCGAGTTGATGGCAAGGCTCGGCGCCAGTCAGAGCCGCATGTCGCGACACATGCAGGTCCTGCGCCGGGC